>DMYM01000149.1:3519-5019 GCA_003483645.1 Verrucomicrobiales bacterium | reverse complement strand
GAAGGCTGGGTAATCGTCTTTGTTTTTCCGACAAAGTTTTCCAGGTCAGTCCTCAACATTTCAGGATCACTCCAGCTGCGCGCGACAAGAATCCTGCCCTCTGGAGAAATGACGAATTCCGAGTTGGGGCGATCCCCAAAAGCATGCTTGAGGTCGTTAGACATTGTGTCTGCCAACCATGGGATTCTGGTGTCGAGTTGTTTGCGGGCGGCCGAAACATGTGCAAGTCGCTCCTTGAGCGTGACCGGTTGCACGAACCGGTCACGTTCCGGATGGGCAAGGGATTTATAAACATAGTAGAAAGCTAGGTCGTTGCTCTTCTCCTGATAGTCATGATGGATTGCCTCCAGACCGGAGACGTTGCGCAGGAAAGGGGGTCATGTCAGGCAACCAAACACGATCACCGCATGCCGGCCCTTGAGTTTCTCCCGCAGCGGGAAACTGCGTCCCTCGGCGTCGAACACGCTGATATCGGGAATGAGGCTGCCCACCTTGGGCATGTTCTCACCACCACCTCCACGTCGGCGCCCACGGTCCTGTCCCAGGACCACAGATTGCAGGGCACAGGACATCAGCAGGAAAATCGTAATTTGGAATCGCATCATCATCTTCAGCAGGAAGTAATAGTGAATCTGCCCCGGTAATAAGGCTTCGGAGTGTAACTTATGGTTAGCATGCACTCCTGTAAACCAGCTATTTGAATCTTTGCGGGTGATCCGGCAAGCTCTCTACGGAAACCCTGATTCCTCCGGGGATGTGCTTATTTCAAGTTTTTCTGCTAGTTCAGCCCGGGCCTGGCCTGCTACATAATTCAAATTGTCGGATCATGAGATTAATCACGGTGTGTCTTTTGGTCCTGAGTTTGAAAGCTGTTGCTGAGGAGGCAGGGGGATATGGCTTCGGGAAGATCCTCACTCTCGGTCCACATGATAAGCTGGTAATGAATGAATCCCTCCGGGTGCTCAGTGCAGATACCGTGGGTTTTGTCTATTACCAGCAGGGAAGGAGGTTGAGCGGTCCCCTGGATAACCCCGAAGCCTTCATGATCATGGAAAATGGACGGGTGCTTTCCGGTCACAGGGTGCTGGGTCGCTTTGTCAAGCTGCACCACATGGGGCATGTCCCGGAGCCCTATCTGCCGGCGACCCTTGTGGGGGTCATTTACATCAAGCTTCCGCGACCGATGGGCGAAGGTAAAAGCTACACTTTCAGGTCCAAGGGAATTGGCGTCGACGATACTGACGTCAGTTTCACCTGGTCCTCAAGGACGGTCCTGTCTCATGCGATCAAGGTGAATCAGGTTGGGTACATGCCTGATTCCAGGATCCGCATGGCCTATCTGGGCAAGTGGATGGGGACCGGTGGGGCACTTGGGCTGAAGGCGAAGGAGTTTTCCGTCATCGACCTCGCTACCGGGCAAACGGCCTACCGGGGGACGGCAAAGTTGCGTCACCGGGCCGGGGAGAAAAGCGAAGGTGCATACAAGCAGGATTTTTCCGG
>DMYM01000149.1:0-3198 GCA_003483645.1 Verrucomicrobiales bacterium | reverse complement strand
GAGAACGTCTACGGTCTGGATTTCGCGGGTCTGAAGAAACCGGGCTCCTATTGCATCAGTATCCCCGGGGTCGGACGCTCGTATTCCTTTCGTATTGGTGCAGCGGTGATGGCTGAGCCGCTCTTCACCAGTATTCGAGTCCTCTACCATGCCCGCTGCGGAATTGCCCTGGAGAGGAAACACACTCCCTGGACCCGTCATAGATGTCGGCAGCACGTTAAGATCGGAGTGTATCCCGAGTATGGGCGCCCTCTTGATTTCAAGGGAATCGCCGAGTTCATAAGGAAGGGCAAGGCAGACGGTTCCCTGAAATATCGGGAGGTTCAGGGTGGGTATCATGATGCGGCCGACTACGATCGAAGACCCGTTCACATTCCCATCGCCCGTGAACTCTGCCGGGTTTATGAGATGAACCCCGAAGCCTTCATCGATCGGCAGTTCGTCATCCCTGAATCCGGCAATGGGCTGCCTGATATTCTTGATGAAGCATCTTTCCTGTTGAGCTATTACCTGGAGACCCAGTGGACTGATGGCGGGATTTCCGGTGGCAGTGAGGGAACCGGGCACCCCTTCACTGATGCTTATCCGGGAAATGCCTGGCGCAGCAATACCGAGAACGAAAGTGTTGAATACATCATGCGTCCGGTGAGCGGATACAGCTGTTTCGCCTTCGCCGCTTCCGCGGCTCAACTGGGGCGCGTCCTTGGGGGTTTGTCGCGGGGAAAAAAGCATGCTGACCGTCTTGTCAGTGCGGCGAAGCGGGCGTTCGCTTGCGGGATAAGAAAATTTCCCCCGGCAAGGCTTTCTGAGGAAATCACTGTTGCCGAGGCGGCGGCCGAGCTTCTTCACGCGACCGGGGATGTCCACTATGCCGGGGTCATTGATCGGTTGCCGACGATCAAGACCGCGAAGATCGACTACCTCAGCAATATCAGCCTTGCCTATACGTTCAATAGCCTGCCGCCCAGTCTCCCCGGTATTGACCGATCCTTCCAGGGGAGCCTCAGGAAGGGGTGCATGGACGCGGTTGGCTGGGCGGTGGAGGCCTTCACCCTCAAGAAGGGGTATATTCATTTCAAGCATCCCTGGGCCCCGATTGGAAATGGCACGGCATCCACGGCACAGGCCTGGTGGATGGCGCTCATGTGGAAGATGACCGGGGATCGCAGATATTACGACGTGCTTTGTGCCTCCGCCGACGTGGCCCTTGGAGCCAATCCGATGGGGCAGGTTCAGTGTTCGGGACTGGGTCAGAGGCATGTTATGCATCCGGAATACCTCGAGTCGATGAACGATGAACTACAGGACTACCTTCCGGGGATCTGGGTCTACGGCCCTGCAAGCGGCAAGAGCTGGATTACCGGGATCTACCCGCCGACTCCGTCCGTTGATGCGGTTCCGCTCCTGTATTCCTTCTACGATGTGGACCAGTGGCCGGGCCAGACGGAGTTCACGGTGAGCGAAACCATTACGCCCGCGGTCGTGATGTTCGGGGCGCTGGCTCCGAAGAATCCCCGGCCTTATACCGCGCCGCTGCCGGATCCCCGTTGATTCTGTGTGCAGGCAGGGAATCTGAGGCTCGAGAAATCTACGACTGCAGAACGCTGCTTTCGGTTCTCGCCACCTTGATGAAGACGTCATCAAGGTCCTTGCTGTAAACCGCTTTCTCCGGCCTGATTCCTGAAGGCCAGGATCCGGGGAGGGCAGGGATCAGAGCTCACGGATCCTCAGGAAAAGGCGGTCCGGCGGATTGGGTTCTGGCCAGTAGAGAAAGCTGGTGGAATCGCCGCCACTGGGAACCGCATTATTAACCACCTGCCAGGTCTTCAAGTCGGTCGAGAACTCCACCAGATAGACCATGCCCGGGTTCGAGCCCCACCTACACAACAGGTTTCCACTCAGCGCATGACGACTGATCGAAGTGATAATGAGCGGGTTGGGTGGATCGGGCCCGATGAGCTGGATCCCCACCATTGAAACGCCGTGAAAATTTGAATTTGAATTGAGCATTTGCGGGGTGATGGTCAGCGTGTCCAGAGTGACGGCTTCGAATTTGAGGTAGTTCCCCCCGACACTCGCATCGGTGCGGATAAAGCCCCTGTTGGGATCATAAACCGAAATGCCCGCCGTGTTGGTGAAACGCGAGTTGAGCGTCCGGTATCCACTGGTTGCCACGCGATTTGCAGCGGAGGGAAAGCTGCCGAAGGTGCCCGCTCCGCTCAGATACATGTTGCCGTAGCTGCCGGAAGTGAAGCCGATACCGGTGCCGATATAGATGTAGACATCGTATGTCTTGCCAGCGGCGGCATGGCACCCGGTAAGCTCAATTGCCGCGTAAGGATGCGGATCGCTGCTTGAATCAAACGGGGAGGGACCCTTGCCCTTCATCATGCGGGAATTCGCGTCGTCGTTCAGGATTGAGCTCGCATTCCTGCCATCCCACGCGCGGTAACTGAGACCGAGAGAGGTCGCTTCGCTCTTCGAGTTATGGATGACCTGGGCAATCGTGGTCGTCCCGTTTTGATTCGGTGTGTAGGGAATATTGTTCCAGTTCGGGCTGGGAACGACCCCCGCGATTTCATCCGGGCCGAGATCAAACTGCCCGACAGGGTCAGTCATGCTGATACCGATGATGCCCGAGAACGCCGTTGTCACCGGTAACACCACTGCAGCGATCAGCAGGTTTGGCAGATTCAATTTCATGAGAGCTGCAAGGCTACCTCAGGCAAACCGCTTTTTCAACCTGTTGCCAGGAAATCGCTTTCTCGGTCCGGATTTCCGGATAGTGATCTTCCCTCATCACACAAGTCCCTCGGCGAAGTAATGGGATAGCGTTTTGAACATCGGGCGACAGATGAACAGGGACCGGGATCATGAAACCAGAACGGAGTGTCGACCCGCAGGTTATACAGAATCTTGGCACCGCCTGCTATTTACGATAGGGCTGTGGGCATGGAAACGTCTGCTTCTCGGGTTGCCATGCTTGCCTTTGCTTTGGTCTTGTCCGGTCCGCCGCTTCATGCCGCTGGCATAAACGATCTGGTTTATGAAATCAGGGGTGATGCCGTCACTATCATTGGATGCGACACTGCCGCCTCAGGTGACCTGGTCATTCCCTCAGAAATCGAAGAGAAGCCGGTGACGACAATTGCTTTTGAAGCTTTCATGAATTGCGGCTCCCTGACAGGAGTGGTTATT
>DMYM01000309.1 GCA_003483645.1 Verrucomicrobiales bacterium | reverse complement strand
AGATGCCGTCAGCCACTCCGCAGGAACGCTTCAACCGTATGTTCGACGACGCATTTGCCCGCCCGCCCCAGAACGATGAGCTGACCATCCTGATGGATGCCTTCCCCGGTCTCATGGAGCTGCATGGCGGCAATCCGAACTCCCCCGGGCTCTGGCAGGACCTTTGCCACGGCCTCTTTTCCATGAACGACTTCATTTACCTGCAATGATGGCGAACGAACTACTTCTCTCCCGCCGCGAGATCCTCCAGCGGTCCTCAATGGGGTTTGGCGCTCTCGCCATGGCCGGCCTCATGGAAAAAACCCGGGCCGCCTCGCCCCTTGTTCCCGACAGCCACTTCCCCGGCCGGGCCCGCAACGTGATTTTCCTCTTCATGGAGGGAGGGGTCTCGCAAGTGGACTCCTTCGACTACAAGCCGATGCTCGAAAAGCATCACGGCCAGGATCCTCGCAAGGCGATCGGCAAGCTGGAGAAGACCCAGTTCGAAAACATCGGCAAGGTCATGAAATCACCTTGGGCCTTCAAGCCGCGCGGGCAGTGCGGCGTCCGGGTGAGTGACCTCTTCCCGCACATCGCCGAGCTCGCCGACGAGCTTTGTGTCGTGCGCTCGATGACCTCCAAGTTCCCGGAGCACACCACCGCCAACTATTTCTTCCACAGTGGAACCGGACTGCAGGGACGCCCCAGCATGGGCGCCTGGGCCTCCTACGGGCTGGGCAAGGAAAGCGAGAACCTGCCCGGCTTTGTCGTTATCAACGGCGGGCGGATCCCCTCCGGCGGACTGGATTGCTTTTCCAATGGCTTCCTCCCCGCAACCTACCGCGGGAGCCTGCTCAATGCCAACGGCACGCCGGTCGCAAACGTGAAACCTAACGAGCGTAACGCCCAGAGCCAGCTCCTCAAGCGCCAGCTCATCGGTCGCCTCAATGCCCGGAGCGCCCAGGGCAATTCCGAGTTGGAATCCGCCATCATGAACTACGAGTTGGCCGCCCGCATGCAGCTGGCGGTGCCCGACCTCATGGACTTCAGCGACGAGAGCAAGGCCACCCGGGCGCTCTACGGGATCGACGATGACTACAAGGGAACCAAGACCTATGCCCGCGAATGCCTTATCGCCCGCCGACTCATTGAACGCGGCGTGCGCTTCGTGGAGCTCACCATCCCTGATATCGGAGAGGATCGCTGGGATGCCCATGGTGGCCTGCGGAAGAACCACGGCAACAATGCCCGCTCGGTGGACAAGCCCATCGCGGGGCTGCTCAGGGACCTCAAGTCCCGCGGCATGCTGGACGATACCCTGGTGCTGTGGTCCGGCGAATTCGGCCGCACGCCATTCGCCCAAGGCGGCAATGGACGGGATCACAACGAGTTCGGTTTCTCACTCTGGATGGCGGGTGCCGGAGTGAAGCCCGGCATCGTCTACGGGGCGACCGATCAGTGGGGCTACAAGGCGGTGGAAAACCCGCTCGAAATCTACGACCTTCACGCCACCATCCTCCACCTGCTGGGCATCGATCACAAGAAGCTCACCTACCGCTTCGGCGGCCGCGACATTCGCCTCACCGACGTGCATGGGCGGGTGGTGCAGGAACTGCTGGGCTAGCGGAAGCCTTGTGGAGAGCCTGCCTTCCATCCCTGCTTCCACGGTCCGACGTTGCCTTGAGCCGCCCTGGTCGCCGCTCACCTTCCGGACCGCTCCCGCCAGGGCAGGCAAGTCCGAAAACCAGTATTCCCCGGAGCTCGATGCCCGATGGGCTCCTCCCGGCCTTACTCCCCCAGCCTGAAGGTCTGCTGCACCCATTCAAAGACTCCCAGCGGTGCCGGCGAAAGCTCTTCGGGAGCGGCCGGACGGTGAGCGGCGACCAGGGCGGCGGGATCGATGCGGTTGCCCTGGTGCAGGGAATAGCCGTCACCCGGTTCAAGGCAGGCTCCCTCGTATACCTCGAAGTGGAGGTGGGCGAGCCAGGCATCGTTCCCGGTGCCCACTGTCCCCAGTTGCTGTCCACGCGCCACCACCGCGCCCGGGGCCACTGAGAGCTTGTCGAGATGGCCGTACAGGCTGTGGGCCAGACGCCCGTCCGGCAGACGGTGTCCCAGGATGACCACCTTGCCCCACTTGTTTCGCCGGTCTCCCGCAAAAACGACATGTCCGTTGCCCGCCGCGTAGACCGGGTTACCGAGATCAGAATTGCCGCCGCCGATTCCGTTCAGGTCGTCGCCCAGGTGATTCATTTGCGCCCGCTCGTTCATCTCGAAGAAGGGCTGGGCGTTGTAGGTGAAGGCTCCGGTCTCGGAGCCGAGGGGCTGCTCAAGAAGAGTAACCGGAGGGAGAAGGAAGCGCGTGAAGGCATCGTGTAGAAGGTAGCCTCCGTCAAAGGGAGGGATGCGGCCGTCTGAATCCTCGTCCGCCCCCACCGGATAACCGGGCGGCGCGTCGGCATCCTGCCAGGAACGCAGCGATTGAATCGGGTTGCTCCTGCGCGGGGTATTGAAAAAGATCGCGCCCAGCAGGAAGAGCACGAAGAGGCACAGCCCCACCACGATCTCACTGCGAAAGCCACGGCCCATCTTCCTGTCAGAAATCGAGGTAAATCTCGGCGCGGCGGTTGACCCGGCGACCATCCGGATTGTCCGCCCCGCCCACGGTGGTATTGGGGCGCCGCGGCTGGGTCTTGCCAAGAGCGATGGTCTCAATCTGCCCGGGGGGCACTCCGCTGTCGACCAGGAACTGACGCACCGTTTCGGCGCGACGGCCGGAGAGGCTTTCGTTGTAGGCTTCGGAACCGATGGCATCGGCATGCCCGCTCAGGGTGAGCTTCTTCTCCTTGTCGGTCTGCAACAGGAGGGACACGATTTCCAACTGGCGCTCGGTCCGTGCGGTGAGCGTTTCTTCATCGAAGCCGAAGTAGATAATAAGGGTATCGCCTCCCTTCGGATTGCGGATGAGGGGAGTGTAATAGACGTCGGCCCCCGCCACGCGCTGCGCGTAATCCGCCAGCAACTGGTCGAGATTAATCTCGACCACCCGCCAAGGCGAATTCTCATCGGCCCGCCTCAGGTTGATCCCGAACTGGGCCGCCTGTGAGCCGTCGCTGGTTTCCACGTTGGCAAGGAAGGCCGCCACCTTTTCCCGGTTAAGGACCGCGCGCAGCGGTTTGTGTTCGCGTAATTGATACTGCCCTTCCTCCAAGACGATGCAGAGGCCCGCGATCTTGGCGTCGGAAACCTCCTTGGGATCCACAAAGGACCTGGCGGTCTCGAAGCTCTGCCTGAGGGCGGCTTGCAGAAAGGCATCGGTAATTCCCAGCGCATCGCCCATGACGGCCCGGCCAAGCCCCTCACCATTGGGGCCCCCCCCGGGAAGAACCACCTTCTCAACTCCCCACTTGCCCTGCTTCCGGAAAAGGTCGAGATAGATGCGGGGGCCGTAATCGTCCCCCAGGTTCAAGGCCCAGCGACCGCGCCTGTTGACTTCCAGTTCCCCGATCTCGCTGATCGGGCGGTCCTCATTGAGCTTCAGGCGGGCCTGGCCAGCCAGCTCCTGCAGTTGCTTAACCTGATCTTCCGAAAGAGCTTTCCGGCCGATCAGGTTGGCCGCCGCCTGGACCTTCCCCGCCTCCAGGGTGCGGCCGATCTGCTCAACCAGGAGGGCCGGCTTGGCGGTGGTCACCCCGATCCCGAGCGAATTGAAGATCTGATCGGCGCTCTCCGGATCCACTGTCACTTCCCCCGGCCCGAATTGCTCCGGAGCCTTATCGAGCACGTCGAGCGCACGCACCACTTCTGCAGGTTCTTCCGCTCCTCCGCTGTCTTTTGCCTCATTGCCCTCCGAAGAAAGGAAGCGGGCGACGAAGAAGAAGGCCAACCCGGAAACAACAACCACGGCGACAAGAACAACTACCCCGAACGTAGTGCGGGATTTGTAGGAGTCATCAGGATCGTAGGACATGAGCAGAACCCCAGTGCTCCATTATAGGGCGTCCCCCATAAAACGCAAAGAGCCAACCTCTTCTATCTCTATTCCTCGTTCTCCATGCGGGCCACCCGCTCAAAGGGCCTGACCCGATAAATTTTCCGACCCCGCTGGACCGCGATGGAAGTCTGCTGGACCGCCGCGGAGGCCACCAGGCGGGCGTAAAAGTCGATGGGATGCTCCACCCGGACGTTGTTGACCTCCAGGACCAGGTCGCCCGGGCGCAAACCCCGTCGGGCAGCCTGACTGCCCGCAGCGACTGCGGTGATGAGAACTCCGCTGCCCCCCCGCGTGCGTTGGAGGAGGGTCAATTCCTGCACCTTTATGCCGATGTCCTGGATGATGCGCTCATCGGTAGCACTGCGCGTGCCCGGTTCGCGCCGCCGCGTCAGGGACTCCGAGTCTTCCGCGTCAATCACGGTGGCGGTGAGGCTCACCTCTTCACCGGATCGCCACACCTTGATCGCCACTTCCCGGTCAACGGGCGTCCGTTGAATCTCACTGAAGAAGTGGACGCGATTTGCCACCGGTTTCCCGTTGTAGCTGACCACCACGTCATCGGCCTGCAACCCGGCCTTCTGGGCGGGGGAATCGGGCACCACATCCACGATATAGACTCCCCCGGTTTCGTGCCACCCGATCTTTTCCCGCACGAGGGGATTCCAATCGTAGCAGCGCACGCCGAGCCATCCGCGCGTGGCCCTCCCCTTGGCCAGGATCTGTTCGAAAACCTCCCGCACGTCGTTGGCCGGGATAGAGAACCCAATCCCCACAAAGCCACGATCCTCGGTATCGGGGGAGTAGATCGCGGCATTGATCCCGATGATCTCGCCGTAAATATTGATCAAGGGGCCGCCTGAATTCCCTGGATTGATGGCCGCATCGGTCTGGAAAAGGTCCCGCTGGCGATCCGAGATGGTCCTTTCCTTGGCGGAGATGATCCCGCGTGTCACGGTCTCCCCAAAGCCAAAGGGGTTCCCGATGGCGAGGGCCTGTTGTCCCTGCCGCACGCGCCCCGAATCCCCGAATTTGAGAGGCTTGAAATCTCGATCCGCCTTGATCCTGATGACCGCGATGTCAAGGGCCCGGTCTTCTCCGATCACGGTCGCGGGATAGGTTTTGCCGTCGTGCATGGTAACGCTGATTTTCGACTTCCCGTTTGTGACGTGTTCGTTGGTCACCACGTGGCCCTCTTCGGAGACGATCACCCCGGACCCGATCCCGCGCACAGGGTAGCCCTCGTCGACCCAAACCCGCCCGAACCAGTCCTGCATGAGCTGACGCTTGATGCCCTCGGTGTGCAACGACACCACGGACGGCACCACCGCTTCCGTCAGTCTGGCGAATTCCCCGTCCAGGGCGGAGAGAAACTCGACCTCCCCCGGGGAGAGGGCCGGCTTGTTGCTCAGGGTGTAGCTTTCCGGGATGAACTTCTCCTCCCGGTCTCTCTCCCAGAATTTGAAGATGTCGAAGAATCCCTCACCCCCCTGCATCTTCCGGAAGACAAAGACGGCGAGAAACGCGAAGACAAATACCCCGAACAGAACAGCAAAGCGGCGCATTCCATCGTTCATAGGGCGCTAAGGGGAACGCTGGCAAGAATGCCCCCATCCCGGCCAAGGTTAAAGCGGAATCTCTTCCCGCTTTTGATCAAACGTATCCTAGCAGCCCCGGCGAAGCGCATGGAACGCTCCTCCCAGCCAACGGGCGGTGTCTCCCGCCACCAGGGACTGCTCCGACTGGCCGTCCTCCAGGGCCAACTCCGCCGCACGGCCAGCCAGCCAGGCGGCAGCGCGGGCTGCGTCCATGAGCTGGAGCCCTCCCGCTGCCAGCGCCCCCAGCAATCCACTCAGAACGTCCCCCTGTCCGCCGGTGGCCATCCCGGGATGACCCGTGCTGTTGTAGTGAAGCTCCTCTCCCGTCGAGGTCACGATGGTTCGTGCCCCCTTGTAGAGCAAGGTGCATGGGCAGGTCGCCACGAATTGTCGCGCCCTTTCTGCCCGGCTCAACTCGCCCCCCTCCGGGAAAAGTCGCTGCATTTCGCCCGGATGGGGAGTGAGCACCATCTGGCGGTGCACCCTGCCCGCCACCCCTGCGGTGGCAAGAAGGTTAAGCGCGTCGGCATCAACCACGAGCGGAAGGTCGTTGCGTCCAAGAAGATCCAGGAGAGCTGTCTCCTCGTTGCCCCCCGGACGACCCAGGCCGGGACCGACCACCAGAACGTCCTGTCCGTCGTCCCCAACCTCGGCATAACTGGCCACCGGCCTGATCATCGCTTCCTGTGGCGGGCCCGCCGAGATCAGGAGCGGATAGTCCCGCTCCATGACGTAGACTGTCACGAGGCCCGCGCCCCCACGCAGCGCTCCGAGGGCCGCGAGCCCCGCGGCCCCGAGCATTCCCCGCGACCCCGCCACGATTCCGACCCGGCCGGCCTGCCCTTTGTGGATCTCAAAGTCCCGGGGCGGAAGGAGGGGGCGGAGGTTCCGTGCGGTGGTCAAGTGGTCTCCCCCGGCCGGAACGGGTAGTTCCTCCAGGGGAATGACCTCGATCCGGCCCACGTGATTGAGAGCGCCGTCGGCCACCAGCCCCCTCTTCGGTATCCCGATGGTGGCGGTAAGGTCCGCCCGGACCGCTCCCTCACCAGGCTCACCGGTGTCTCCATCGAGACCGGACGGAATGTCCACCGCCACCACCCGCGCACCCGCCCGTAGGCGCAGGTCGTTCATCTCGACCGCGAGGGAACGCAGGGGATCGCGCAAGGGGCCCCTCGCCCCGATGCCGAGCAGCCCGTCGATCAGCAGGAGAGGCCCCGGATGGTCAATCGGCTCAAAGGCATCCTGTCGTAACTCCACCTCGCCCAGCTCCCGCAGCTTGCGGCGGGGGAGGAGGCCGAGCTCCAGTGGTTGAAAGGGACAGCGCAGGGCGATGTGCCACCCCGCCACCCGCAATACCTGCAGGGCAACCAGGGCATCGCCCCCGTTATTGCCCCGGCCCAGATAAGCCACCGCCGTCCCGGGTTCCGGGTAGAGAGCCCTCAGGGCCTCTCCCAGCCGCCGTCCGGCCTTGTTCATGAGAGCCTCAGCCGAAACCCCGGCCTGGAAGACCTTTTCCTCCAGCTCGCGCATTTCCTGACAATCGATCAGGCCCATGGGCACAGCATATACCCCCGG
>DMYM01000163.1 GCA_003483645.1 Verrucomicrobiales bacterium | reverse complement strand
ACCTTGCCGCCGGGGAATTCCCAGGAGCCGGCGAGATGCTGTCCGGGAGCCCGTTGACAGAGCAGGATCTCGTGCTCACGAAGGATGATGGCACAGACGACCTCAAGCACGGGGGATCCATAGCACGGGAATGGAACAACCACCATCCCTGCCGGGTGCCTCCCGGTGGCTGGAAAGATGAACGTTGCTCCAGGGCGGGGTGGACCTAGAGTCGGTGATTCTCCTCTCTCCTTTTGCTCAAGCCATGCGGATCAAGGCCTCTCTGGCGCTCTTCCCTGCCCTGTCCCTCACTGTCGGGATGGTGCACAGCGCGCCCAAGCGCCTCGAACTGGGCTTTCCCCAGCTGGCGGAACGTCTGCAGGTGGTCCTTCCCGGGAACTACAGTCCGGACCGCAAATGGCCTGCGGTCTTCTACTATCACGGGACAGGGGGCAAGCCCACCACTGAGCTGATCCAGGCTCACACGCAGGACCAGGACTGGATCGTGGTGGGCATGACCTACACGCAGGAAGGCAACCTGCCGGCCACTGCGGAATACATCGAGAAGGAGTTCCGCATTTTTTCCTCCACCCGGCGGCATCTTGCGGCCAAGTGGAACCTCGATCCCAGGCGCTGCTACGTGGCGGGCTTCAGCAAGGGAGGCTGGATGGCAGGGTTTCTCCTGCAGCACGATCCCGGGCTGGCCGGTGCCGTCATCCTGGGAGCGGGTCACCAGTTTCTCATCAGGAAGCCCGCGAAGTTCCGCCGCCCCAAGTCACTCTTTGTCGGGGTCGGGCGGCAGGATGAGACCTATCCCTTCGCATTGCGGGCCCTCGTTCACTATCGGCCGTTGGGGGCACGGACCACGTTCGAGACCTGGCACGGACTGGGGCACCGTTTTCCCGAGAATGGATCGCCGGCCCTGCGCCAGTGGCTGGAGATCGAAGCCAATCCGAAGGGAGATCACCAGATTGCGGCCGAAGAGTGGGTGAACAGGCGTATCGACGAGATCAAGGGGATGCCGAACCTCGTGGACCAGTGGGTGGCCTTCCGTGATCTGGAGAAGGCCCCGTATCTCCGGGCGCTTGGGGAGGAGGCGGAAGCTCGCGTGAGGGCCCTGGTGACCAGACTTGAGAAAGGAGGGCGGGTGGGCGCGGAGATCAAGGCGCTGGCGGCGCATCGTGTGCTCCTGCGGGAGGAGGCCAAGGGCCACACCATCCCACTCTGCCAGAGACTGGCTGGTGATTATCTCGCCCTCAGTGAAGCCCACCGCGGGACCCGCCAGGCAGAGATCGCCCTCGGCGATCACGAGCGGATGAAGAAACTGGCCCTCCATTTCAAGGAGCAGCTCAGGATCATGAAGGAAAAGGAAGCGGAGGCGCAGAAGAAGAAGGATCTCATTCCGCCGGAGGGGAAGAACCCCGATCCCTTCAAGCGTGCCCCGGACAACCGTCCGCGGATTCCACGCAATCCGCTGGTTCCACCGCGGAGATAACGCCGCTCATGCGGGACTGGTGATTCCTGTCAGGGGGTCCTTCAGCAAGAGGGTCGTAACAACGCTGCTATCTCCCATCAGAGAGCCGCTCTGCCAGGTTGGGGGGCAGGCCGGCGTCCAGGATCTTCTGCTGGGTCGTCTTGCGGTCGTAGTCGACCCGGCGGAAGATAATGAGATTCCTGGGGACGTCGTAGATGGCGTAGCAGGCCCGCGGATCGCCGTCGCGCGGCTGGCCCACCGAGCCAACGTTGATGAAGTACTTGAGGTCTTCCTCCACCTCGACGAGTTCAGCAGCCACTTCGCGGACGCGGTTATCCTTCACAAAGACACGGGGAACGTGGGTGTGACCATGGAAGCAGACGTGAGAGAACTGGTAGGAGAAGTTCGACATGGCATCGAACTTGTTGGTGACGTAATTCCAGGCCTGCGGTTGATCGAGGGTGGAGTGCACCACTGTGAAGGCGGAAACCTGCCGGACCATGCGCAGGGTGCGCAGCCACTCCTGCTGCTCGTCGGAGAGTTGCTCGCGGGTCCACTCCAGGGCGGTGGCGGCGGTCGGATTCATGGTTTCGAGGCTGTGATCACCGCTGGCGTCCTCGTCATGGTTTCCTTTCACCACGGGGCATTCCATGTCCCTGATCAAATCCAGGCACTCTCCGGGATTGGCATTGTAGCCCACGACATCGCCAAGACAGACCCAGTCCGTGCAGTCCTGGCTGGCAGCATCCTCCAGAACGGCATTCAGGGCCTCCAGATTGGCATGTATGTCCCCAAAGAGAGCGATTCGCATGTCGTTTCCCGCCGCAGCGGGAGGCAAGGAATAGAAACGGGTCGAAAGCCTGTCGAGTGAAAGGTTCAGGCCGGGTGACGACGCGGGTGGGATTCTACCGCTTCGCCTCCACTGACCGCAGATACGTCCGGTAGGCATCGCGGGGCCGATTCATCCAGATGCTGCGCCAGGTTTTCGTGCGGGGTTCGCCCGTCACGGGGCGCGGGGGGTAGGGTTTCCGGGTGTAAGGATCGTGATCGAAGGTCTTCCCGGGAGGAAAAGTGAGGGGGTGGAGGTGACTGGGGATCTCGAATTCCTCGCAGAGTTGATTGATCGTCTCCTCCACCCCGTCCATGGGAAAGCCTTCGATTTGCCGGAACCAGTAGTCGGGAAGTTTCTGTGCCGCTGCCATGCGGGAGCCCAGGATTTCCTCCATGCTGTAGGTGGTCTCGCCTGCCCACGATTGCAGGGCGAAAAAGATGGTCTGCGGTGTGTTGTAACGGCGGTTTCCCTCGTTGGTCCACATCCTGCGGCACGCTTCCCAGGCCTCCATCTTGCGTTCCGGGATACGAGACAGGCAGTAAACGTGATTTCGCTGCAGTTGTGGGGCACCGCTCTCGGCATGACCCCGCTCGAAGCATTCCACCGCGCGCTCAAGGTTCTGAGGACGCCAGTTGGCACTGAGGGCATTTCCGAGCAGGTGGCAGAGACGCCAGTCCCGGGGGTTCTGTTCCACTCCGCGTTCAAGGAAGGCGATGCCCTTCTCGAAGAATTCCTTCTGCTTCCTCTTGCGGCGTCCTTCGCTCAGTCCAGGTCTGTCCGCGTAGTCGGCGTAGGCATTGCCGTAGAGGTGCCAGCTGCCCGCATCCCAGTAGTAGCGCACGCGTGGCTGGAGCGCCACGATGGTCTTGTAGCTCTGTTCGAGTTCGTGCCAGTCCTGTTCTTCCCAGTGGCCGTGGGCCTGGATATTGGTCATCGCGGCCACCAGCGGACGCAGACCGCCCAGGGCGATGGCGAGGGCGGTCTGTCCCAGTTCCTCGCGGGTATCCAGCGCGATGGGAGGAGGAAGAAGATTGCGCTCCTGCATGTCTTCCGCCAGGCGGTCATCGAAGGGTCGCCGGAGGAAGCCGGTCAGGATGATGGCGGCCAGCACCACGGAGAGGTTGCGGAAGAATTTCACTGGGTTCCGGATTCTTGCAGCCCGAGGTCAGGCCTCCCTAGATCTCCTTGTAGGTGAAGATAAACCAGCTCAGGACGACGTAAAGGCCCACATACAGACCGGTGGAGAGGGCGAGGCTGCCGAGAATGTCAGGGGGGAAGATCTGGCCTGCCAGCACTTCGTCGACGATCTTGAAGGGGCGGTAATCCGGGAAGGCGACGAAGAGGGCTCTGGATGAGAGGTCTCCGAGGGTCCCTTCGCCGATTCCGGAAGATCCCTGCCAGTGGTCCAGACCGTCGGCGATGAAGTTCCCGATGAAGTAGGACAGGGTGGAAATGACCACGGTGAAAAGCGTACTGGTTGAGAAGGTGGAGACGAGGAGGGCGAGGGCGGCGATGATGGCCGCTTCAAAGAAGATAACCAGGATGGCTCCCTGCAGGCTCCAGGTCACCCCGTGGCTCAGGAGTTCCGCCCTGGCTTCCTGGCGGTCCTCCACGGTCCATTGCTGCTGTTCGATCAGGATGTCGGCTACCTTGTTGAACTCGGTGAGGATCCCTTGCGTGCGATACCAGAGGACGGCATCAAGAAGCAGGGTCATGATCGTCAACCCGGCCAGGATGAGGAGGAGGACGCCAAAGAGTTTGCCGAGGAGGTAATCGAGCCGCGGGACCGGTTTGGCCAGGATGGTGTAGAGCGTGCGGTCTTCCACGTCACGCGGGATAAGGAGAGCGGTCGCCACGATCCCGATGATGATGGCGAAGAGTTTCATTGTTCCCACCAGCGGGGCCTTCAGGAGCCGGAGTTCCTCGCCGCCCACACTTTCCGGTCCGGCGGTGTGGGGAAGTTTGAAGACATTCAGCCCGAGCCAGATCAATACAAAGACGAGCAGGAAATAGAAGACCTTCATGCGCATGAGATGCGTGAAGGTGTTGCCCGCGATGATCCAGATGCGGCTGAAGGAGAAGAGGGGCGGGGAGTGCGGGTGGCGGCTCATGGGGAATCCTCCTCGGTGTCGTTGTGGCATCCGTCCGGGGTTCCGTCCGTCGGGCTTCCCTGCCGCGTTCCGCTCCCCGGGTCCGCCTCTGCGTCCCGCTGGACCGTTTCGCGCAGGAACAGTCGCTCCAGGGTGGTGCGCGGGTTTCCGCTGCGGACGAGGTCGACGCCCTCCTCGTGAGCGGCCAGTTCGTGGATCCTATGAAGGAGATCCGGGGTGGCGTTGCGCAGGATGATCTCGGTCTGGTCCTCGATGGAAATGAGTTCTTCCAGGGGCCCTTCCTTCACGAGGGCCCCTTTGTGAATGATTCCCACCCGGTCGCACACCTCCTGTACCTGCTCGAGGAGATGGGAACAGAGGAAGACGGTGAATCCGCGTTCCTTGAGCTTGAAGATGAGGTCGCGGATCTGGCGCGAGCCGATGGGATCGACCCCGGCGGTCGGTTCGTCGAGAATGAGAAGGCGCGGATCCTGCACCAGGGCCTGGGCCAGGCCGATGCGTTGCAGCATGCCCTTTGAGTAGGCCCCCAGACGCCGCTTGCGGGCGTCCTGCAGGTCGACGAGTTCAAGGAGTTCCTCGGTGCGCTCCCGGAGGGAGCTTCCCCGCATGCCGCAGAGCTTGCCGTAGAACCGGATGGTCTCCTCACCGTTCAGGTGTTTGTAGAAGTAGGGATTCTCGGGGAGAAAGCCAACCTCCTGGCGCGAGTCCACCTTGGAAGAGTCCCGCCCGAAGATGGCACAGGTGCCGGAGGTAGGGGTCACCAGGCCAAGGAGAGCCTTCATGGTTGTCGACTTCCCCGAGCCGTTGGGACCGATGAGCCCGTAAACCTCGCCAGAGGCGATTTCAAGGGAGACTTCGTCCACGGCCCGGATCATCCCGCAGCCGAAGGAACCCCGGAAGTCCTTCACGAGGCTGTTGACCTGGACCGCCGGTGTTTCGCTCATCCCTCCCCCAGCATACCGCCCCGACCCGCAGTGGCAACGGGTTTTGACGGGTGGGCAGTCATTCGGTGCAGCAGGGGTCGGAATTCCTGCGCCTCTCCAGGGACTGTGCTTCATGGCGAGATTGAATCGAAATTTTGGTTCTCTCATCTGGAGGAAGATGTGAGGATGGCATCATCATGAAACATCAAATTACCCTTTGGATCGCAGGCTTGGTGGCCCTCTTCGGTATGTCGAGCTGCCTCGAGATCGAGCAGGTGATCACCCTGAAAAAGGATGGTAGCGGAACCATTACCGAAGAAGTCGTCATGGGAGCGCAGATCGTTGCGATGCTGGAGGGGCTTCCGGCGGGTGCCAATGCCGAGAATCCCTTCGCGGATCTCCACAATGTGGAAAAATACAAGGCGAAGGCCGCCGATTTCGGCAAGGGCGTGGTTTATTCCAGGATGGAGAAGATCGAACGCAATGGGGGTAAGGGAGTGAAGGTGACCTACACCTTCGAGGACATCAACAATGTGGTCCTCTCTCCGGGTTCGGCCATGGACGATTTTGACAAGGAGGGCAAGGGGGTAAAGGACGACCCCCTGAAGTTCGCCTATGCCGGAGGGGTGCTGACGGTGACCGTCCCGGAGCCGGCCGAAGGGGAAGAGTCTGCGGAGAAGGAAGCCCCCGGAGATCTGGAGGTGAACCCGGATGATCCTGCCATGCAGGCCATGATGGCCCAGATGTTCAAGGGGATGAAGATCAGCACCAAGCTGGTGGCCGCTACCGGGATCCAGAAGGCTGATGCCACCTACGTGAAGGACGACACGGTCACCCTCATGCTGATGGACTTCGATGAGATCATGAAGAACCCCAATGGTCTCAAGGCGCTCCAGAAGATGGAGGGAGCCAAGCGGGCCGAGATCGCGGAAGCCCTCAAGGGGGTCAAGGGAGTGGAGGTGGAGACCAAGAAGGAAATCCGCATCAAGCTGAAGTAGGGCTCACTTCCGGCTGCCGTAACCAGTCACAGGACGGGACGGGGTGATCCTTCCCGTCCTTCTTTTTCCTGTGCCTACTCTCCGATGCGCACGCGGATGTAGTGACCCTTCCCGGTTTTGACAGGCAGGGTATCCCGGACCGTGATGGTGCAGGTGCCATCACCATTTTCCTTCTTCGAGACCAGCACGACATCCGGTCTCCAGGTCTGGAGGTCTTCACTCACCTCGGCCGTCACGGTTGCGCCTGCGAGATCGGCCCGCAGCTGATAGGTAAGGGTCAGGTAGTCGAGGCCATCGAGGTAATCCACTGCCACAATGCTCAGCTGGTGGGCTGGAGTGGCGCCAAGGTCGTAGCCCTGGGCGTAAAGCATGAAGTTGCTGAGGCCACCCGGACCGGGAACAAGATCGGGATCAGTGAGAAGCGGATCGCTGGCTGCGAGCGGACCGTAGAACTCGCGGATCCAGAGCTGGTAGGACCAGTCGTCGCCGAGATCGGGGGCGCCGTGGTCGAGGTGGGATGTTCGCCAGCGGGATCCCTCATCCAATTCCTTCTCCGGGGTGCCGAGAGGATCGACGAGGACCAGGCTGGGCCCCTCTCCGTCGGGCGGCATCGGCCAGGGTGCCTCGTCTTCGTAGGGGAAGCTGAAAATCTTTTCCCCCAGGGCGTCCTCCAGGGCGAGGCGTTCCCCCTTGTTCGAGAGATTGGTGTCGCTGCCAAACTCGCCGAAAATAGCAGGTTCCACCGATGGGCCGTAACGGGAGAGGAAGGCTTCCCGGTTGTTCACGAGAAGTGCCCTCTGACCTGCCGGAAGATAGGTTCCGGGCGGAAACTGGAAGTCGATTCCCTGGTCGAACCTGCAGAGGCTGAGATCGATCCCGCCATCGCTCACGTTCTGCAGTTCAAGAAACTCGAAGTCGTTGTCGGAATCAGAAAGAGCCAGTTCGGCCTCGGTGACAGGATCGGTGGGATGGTAGTGGATCTCCGTGATCCTGAGATTGTCGAAGGAGGCCGGAGTGCCGATCTGGTAGAGGATATCGAGAAGGGCCGACCAGGTTCCGTCGGCGCGCCGGGTACGGGCCTTGAGCCACGTGGTCTGGTCCAGGGTCATGGTTCCGTCGTAGACCCGGGCAGAGGGTGCCGTCGTGCCGCCGGGTTCGCCGGTGTCGCCTTCCAGCACGGCCTGGATCAGGAAGTCGCTGCTGCCGGGGGTACGATTGAACCCGTGGATGGCGAGGATATTTTCTCCAGGTTGCAGGAACTGGAGATCGCTGGACCGATCGAATGCCACGTAGTTGACCGCAGTGGCGTCGCTGTGACTTGCGGAAGCAGCAGAATCCCATAGTGTATTGCCGACGTTACGGGACTCGATCTGCACGCCATTCAGATAGGCCACAAAGCCATCGTCATAACGGATGCGCAGGTTGAGAGAACCGAGGGAGTCAATGGTGGCCTGGTCGGAAATGGTGAACTTGTAGCGGATATAGGCAGACGGGTTGACGCCATACATGTCGGTGAGTTCCGTCTGGATGAGCTCGTCGTAGCTGGGATTGCTGGCGGGGAACCGCTCGTAACCGACTCCGTTGGGACCGGTCACCCAGTCGTCGATGTTGGAGGGGTCAGCGACCTGGAGCCAGCTCTCTCCGATCTCCGCATTGCTGGCCCGAGTGGGCACGTGGGCCTCTACCGGGTGGTCGTTCGTCACGAAGGAGACAATACCCTGCGTGCTTGGGAGCCGTGGGTCCGCTCCATCCGTGGTGAGGTAGATGGTGGACCCGGGGGAGGTGGTCCTGAGGGTGAGGTTGACCGGTGAGGGGAAAAGAGTGTCCCGAAGGGAGGGCATGGGAGCCACTACATCGGGATAGAGATCCACTGCGTTAAACTGAGAGAGGACGGTGTTGCTACGGTTGACGAGAAACTGGGAGCGCACCCAGTTGACCGCGGGGATCCACTGCGAATTCCTGGTATAGGGAGAGCGTCGGGAGGCGCCGGACCAGTTATCGAGTCCCCAGCGTGCTGATTCGCCCACAATGGGGGAGTGAACGGTATCGACCAGGCGATCCCAGTGGCCCTGCAGGTGTTGCAGGGTGAGAGCCCCCTTGTTGAACATGTGCTTGTGCAGACGGTCGGCAAAGTGCAGTTGAAACTCGGGATGCCGGCGGAGGGCATCGTAGATGATGCCGGGCGAATCCGGATTGTCCACCTGCGTGAAGTCGTTCTGCCAGCTCCGCGGATTGGTGCCACCGGTGGCCTCGTTGCGTGAGAAGGGGATGCCCATCGACATTTCAGTGTCCCAACTGTAGAAGATAAAGGGTTCCTCGCCGTTCCGGCTCCGGCGCGCGACGTACCAGTTCTTGTCGTCTGAAAAGGTGGAGATGGACTGGCCGTTACGGGTGGCAGGTGCCAGCCAGTCTTCGTCGCTGGACCAGATTCGGTGGATCATCGCATCGGCGAAATTGTCGATGTCGATGAACCGCTGGATGGCGGCGTAGTCGGAATCCGACTCGATGCCGTTCTCGGCCATGTTGATCAATTCGTTCCAGGCGACCAGGTCACCGGCTTCCACCTCGGCACCGTGCTTGATGATGTCCCAGTCTTCCGGATCTCCGCCGTGGTGGGCGGCATTGAAGTGTTCATGGGGAAATTCCTGCAACTCGTAGACACCCCAGTAGTCGCCGTTGAGGAAAAGGCTTACCATGCGGCCATAGGGGGAAGGCTGCCCCATGTCCTGCTGCAGGCGGTGGAGAAATTCGTTCCGGATGAGACTGGCATTGTTCCAGTCGTCACGGAAGGTCCACGCGTCGTGGCCCCCTCCGCGCAGGAGGATGCTCTTGAAGCTGTCGACCGGGGATTCAGGGAAGAGATCGTGATCGAGGCGGGTCTTGCCGTAGTCGGAGCGGAAATAGAGCCGGAAGTTCTTCTTGGGATGCTGTCGGGCGTTTCCGCCATGGATGCGGATTCCAGCCGGTTCCTGGGTCGAGTCGTCAGGGTTGGAGGGATCGAAGTACTCGAAGTGTGCCTCGCGCTCGCTCGTGCTGCCGCTGAGACTGGGGAGATTATGGATCCCGCTGGCACCGAACAGGGCGGTCCGATTGAAGGAAAGCGAAACGACGGGAATCTCCTTGAGAGCGGATTGAATCTCGTTGCGATAGGCGGTGGAGTTCACCACCGAACTGATCATGTTGCTCTGCTCAATGATGTCCCGGGTGTAGAGGTAACTCTTGGCGTCCACGTTGGTGGGAACCATGTCCGTCCTGTAGGCCACCGCGCGCAGGATGGTGGTGGAGGTGATGGTCACGGGACCGGTATAGATCTGTCCATGACTGGGGGTGGGCTCCCGTCCGTTCGTGGTGTAACGGATGCTGACGCCCGGGGTGGTGGAGCTGATGATGACCTCGATGGGATCGTCGTAGAACCCGCGCTGGTGTGAGAAGACCGTGTCCGCCACGAATCCGGTGAGATGGTTTCCATTGGCCCTATTGGGAGTGGTTGGGAAGAGATAGCCGGGGGTTCCGTCGCTGCCGATCCCGTACCCGATGTCGCGTTTGAGGTTGGGGAAGGACGGGGCAAACTCGTGAATCACGGTTCCGCCGGGATCGCACAGGGCGAGATACTCGCCGTCCGATTCGAGGGAGAAATTGGTGTGCAGCTGCTGGCCCAGGACGGCTCGGTCCTTCCCGGAGGCGAAGACAACGAGATAGGAGTTCGGACCGAGGAACTGGCCTCCCGGGAAGGTCCACTTCCCGGGCACGGCCGGGTCGTCTGTCAGGCTGTAGCCACCGAGATTAAGTTGGGATCCGGTGTTGAGGATCTCGATCCAGTCCGACGATTCGCCATCCACGTCATCGATCGTGTTCTTGTTGTTGGCGACAATCTCGTTGATGACGAGCTGTCCGGTGGCGGGGAGGGAGGTCAGGACAAGGGCCAGGAGCCACCCGACACATGCCAGGGGGCGGGAGAGGGATGCCCCATCCCGGGTAAGGAGCGGTTGGTGGGGGTTGGAGATCATGAGGTAAATCTCCAACGCGAAGTGGAGAGATTTTTATTCTAATCTGCTGACGCGACCGTGCAAGCGGCCGCGGAGGTCAATTGGTGCCAGTTATACCCATTTTGGCTTATGTGGGACGGACCGCCGCCAGGCTTTGGGAATACGCAATCAGGTTTCTTCCGGGGAGGAGAATCAGTAACCGGATGCAGGGCCCGGGAGGGAAGGCAGACAACCGGTGAACCGGAGCGATACCTCTCGTCCTCCCCCTGCTTTCGTGTCCCGCCACCGCCATGAGTTGTTGATCAAGGCAGGATGAGAAGGAAAGAAGGGGACAAATGAGGACGAAGGAGCAGCCATGATGGTTTCCACCGGTGCTGGTTAAAGGGCTTTCACGCCCTGGGATGAAATTGCCGGTGGACCTTCCTCAGGCGCTGGTCGTCGACGTGGGTATAAATCTGGGTGGTGGCAATATCGGCGTGCCCGAGCAGTTCCTGGATCACCCGCAGGTCGGCTCCGTTCTGGAGGAGGTGGGTGGCGAAGGAGTGGCGCAGGAGGTGCGGGTAGATGTTCTGTTTGATCCCGGCCTGGTGGGCGCGTTCCTTCACAATTTTCCGGACACGATCGGGACCGAGTGGTCCGCCGCGCACGGAGAGGAAGATCTCGGAGGAAGTGT
>DMYM01000099.1 GCA_003483645.1 Verrucomicrobiales bacterium | reverse complement strand
AATAAGCAATATTGAACTTCCTGATAGTGTATCCACAACAATCACTGATAGAGATTTCGTAATTGCCACTCTTGTTCCCCCAACTATTGAGGTTGAAGAAGAAGAAGAAACAACCGAAGAAGAAGGAGAAGAAGGACAAGGAGGACGCCAAGCTCCTGACGAACAAGCGTAACACGGGAATCAAGAGATATACTGACCGCTTCCCGGATCTGCTCGATTTCTATAATGAGCATGATGAAGATGATGTGACCAGGAAGGACCGTGACGAGTTTCAGGAATTTCTTGAGAAACTGGAAGATCACGAACGAGAAGTTCTGGAGGCCAATCGCTACTTTTACCACATCAACCTGAGCAACGAAGGAGGGTTGGTCATGCCGGTGGTCCTCAGGGTGGAATACGAAGACGGAGAGGAAAAATTCATGCGCCTGCCCGCCGAACTCTGGAAGAAGAAATCGAAGGAAGTGTCCAAGCTCCTGGTTTCCAGAAAGAAGGTGGTGAGCATCGAACTTGATCCCAATCTTGAGATTGCCGATGCCGACCGTACCAACAATGACTGGCCCGCCAAACCGGAGGAACTCACCTTCACGCTGGACAAGGAGGAGAAGAAGAACCTGATGAAGCAATTGAAGGAAGAGAGGGAAAAGAAGGCAGAGAAGGAGCAGAAGGAAGAGTGAGGCTTCGTTTTCCCGTTGTGCCGGATTCATGAGCGTTACCCGGTGAAGTCGGGGTTGACCCTTGAAAAGCGCGGCCACGGATTCATGCTGAGCAGGTGAATGCCGAGACAGGGGAATTCAGGGTGGAAACCCAGGGGAAGGGGACCTACGAAATTACCGATGAGGTGGCGGCCATCGTGCACCGGTCTGGTGTTTCCCGGGGCACGGTGACGGTGTTCGTGAAACACACCAGCGCCAGCCTTGTGATCATGGAGAATGCCGATCCCAGTGCGCGGCGGGATCTGGAGGAATTCTTCGAACGGTTGGTTCCGGAGGACACGCCCTACTTCATCCACACGATGGAAGGTTCCGACGACATGCCTTCTCACATTCGGATGGCCCTTACGCGGACCAGCGAGGTGATTCCCGTGGTGGAAGGGCGGATGGCGTTGGGGACATGGCAGGGAATCTTCCTCTTCGAACACCGCCGCGCGCGACATACCCGCCGGATCGTGGTGAGCGTGGTGGGGCAGTGAGAGTCAGGGTGCAGTATTTGGGCGGGAGATGCCGGGCGGGCCGGCTGATCCTTATCCGCAGGAAGGAAACTTGCGGGTTGCGTGGGGGAAGGCAACGGAACTAGGCTGTGGTGTGGACGACAGGGTCTCGCAGTTGATAGATCTGGCCTTGGAGGAGGATATCGGTCCGGGAGATGTGACATCGGAATACTTCGTGCCGGCCGATCGCGAGGGACGGGCCTTTCTGGTGGCCAAATCGGACGGGGTGGTGGCCGGGGTGAAGCTCGGGGCCGAAGTGTTCAGGCGGGTCGATGCCGGGATCGAGATCAACATCATGTTGCAGGACGGGTCCGCCATTGCGCCGGGGGCCTATGTCATGGAGGCCGCGGGGAAAGCCCGCTCGCTGCTGACCGCGGAACGCACGGTGATCAATTTCGTGCAACGCCTCTCAGGGGTGGCCACCAAGACGGCCCTCTTTGTGGAGGCTGTCAAGGGGACGGGTGCTACCATCATTGATACCCGCAAGACCACCCCCGGCTGGCGCTCGCTGGAGAAGGCCGCGGTGGTGGCGGGTGGCGGGCAGAATCACCGCATGGGCCTCTACGACCGGGCCATGGTGAAGGATAATCATCTGGTGGTGGAAGGAGGGGTGGAGGCGTTGCGTGAGTCCGCTCTCCGTTTGAAGGAAGCGCATCCCGGGGTGGGAGTGGAAGTAGAGGCCGAGACTCTGGAACAGGTGGAGGCGTTTCTGGATATCGAGGAAGTGGATTATCTCCTGCTCGACAACATGGAGAACGAGCAGATGAAGAAGGCGGTTGAAATGCGGGGTGATCGCGAGCGCCCTCTTCTTGAGGCCAGCGGAGGGGTAAACCTGGATACCGTCCGGGGCATTGCGGAAACCGGAGTGGAACTCATCTCGGTTGGTATCTTGACTCACTCCGCCACCGCCCTGGACCTTTCCCTCGAATTCGTTTCATCTGAAGAGCGGGACTGACCCTGGCTCCCAGGACCGATGGCGGACGACCGGAAGAACTTCGAACTCATGGGCGGTCACATCGAGTGGCACGATTCGATTGGCTCAACCAATGACCGTGCCTGCGAGATTGCCCGCGAGGAGGGGTCACGGGCTCACGGTTGGGTCGTGGGGGCGGAGGAACAGACCGAAGGGCGGGGCCGCAAGGGTGCGAACTGGATCAGCGAACCGGGAAAGGGGCTGACCTTCTCACTGGTGCTCTCCCCGGTGTGGGAGCGTGGGCACTGGGGCTGGCTCAGCATGGCGGCGGCCCTCGCCGTGTGTGAAGGAGGGCTGCTTCCCTGCGGTCTGGCCCCCCTCATCAAGTGGCCCAACGACGTGCTCGTTGAAGGGCGCAAGATTTGCGGGATCCTGATCGAGACGTCCGGTGATTGTGCCGTGATCGGGATCGGGCTGAATGTGAATGAACACGGGTTCCCCCCGGAACTTGAAGCGGTGTCGATGTTTCAACTCCTCGGAGTGGAGACCGGACGCGAACTCCTCATGGGAGCAATCCGGGACAAGCTGATGGATTTTCTCCACCTGGAGGAACCGTTGATTGCAGAGCGGGCGTGGGATCTTCTGGCGTGGAAGGACAAGGAGGTGGAGACCGCCTCCGGCGAGCGGGGAAGGATCCGGGGGTTTGGTGAAAATGCCGAACTCAATGTGGAGAGCCGTGGGCGCTTGATCTCGTTGTCTGATCCGGAGGGAATCCGGCTGGTCACGCCTGCCGGGTAGGATGACTGAAAAGGGATGGGATCGGGAACCGGGATTACTCCGGAACCGGCCCGGCAAGGAGGGGATCATCACACCGCCCCGCCGATTGCCGGCATCACCGGCACGCAGTAGCCGTTGCCGGAGGGACTGCGGGTCGCCGAATGTCTTGAAATGATGCGCCGCGTGGGGTTCCCTCCGTCCGCTATGGCGGAGCTGAGCAAGGCATACGAACCCGGTGAAGTTGAAGGGAGTTGGTACCGGCGCTGGGTCGAGGCCGGCTGCTTCCGGG
>DMYM01000470.1 GCA_003483645.1 Verrucomicrobiales bacterium | reverse complement strand
CCACCGGATTCCTCGTCGCCTCCGCAGTGCTCCTTCCGGGACAAATCGGGAAGGACGACGCCTCCAAGCGCCTCGCCCGGCAGGATTCCCTCAACGAAATCATCGTCGTGACCGGCGACACCTTTCTCGGGGTGAGCATCGGCTGCGCACGTTGCCATGATCACAAATTCGATCCCATTTCACAGCGCGACTACTATACCATGCAGGCCTTTTTCGCCGGGGTGGAGTATGGCGAGCGCCCTCTCCGTAATCCGGAGGCCGCCGCCAAGGCCCGGGTATACTCCGCCCGCATCGCCGAGATTCGACAGCGCATCGCTCGGGTGAAACCTCCTGCGATAGTGGCCCGCACCATTCTCATCGACGACGACGACGCAGCGCGCACCACCCACCTTGCCCCCAAGATCGGCCACGGTGCCAAATCTCCGGGAACCGGCCGCGGCAACAAAGACGACCCCGGAGGGGTGAACCGGGTCCCCAACCTCAGTGGGAACGGATACACTTGGTGGACCAACACGCCAGGACGGGATGTCTTCACTTACAATCCCGGTTCCTCCGGCGAGTTTCGCGTCTGGATCTCGTGGGGGGCGCACGGGAGCGGAGTGCACACTCGCGACGCCCGCTATATCCTCGATCTCGACGGCAATCTCGAAACGAAGGACGACCAGGAGGAGATCGCGAAGGCCGATCAGTATTACTTCGCCGGAGTCTCGCAGGGTGAAACCGAGAGGGTGCCGCTGTGGAGCGGTTTCCTCGATGCGGGGGTCCACCAGCTTCGCGAGGAGAGCCGGATCATTCTACGCGGCGGGGAGACCGAAACTGCAATCACCGCCGACGCCATTCTCCTTCAGGAAGGGGCTCCGCATTCTGCGCACCCCGTTCTGCGCGTCCCCGTCAATCCCCTCCGGAATATCGAACGCTTCAGGGCCGTGAAGGCGCGCTTCGTGCGCTTCACCTCCTTCGCCACCATCGACAACAATAAACACGAACCTTGCCTCGATGAGCTCGAAATCTTCCAGGCCGGCTCCGACACCAACGTCGCCCTGACCGGCAAGCCCACTTCCTCCGGAAACTACAACGATCCCGTTCAACACCGCCTCGAACACATCAACGATGGCCACTACGGCAACGGCAAGAGCTGGATCTCCAATGAACAGGGGAAAGGATGGGTGCAGATCGAACTCGCAGATCCGGTGGAGATCGACCGCATCGTGTGGGCTCGTGACCGCAACGGTAAGTTCCCCGACCGCCTCGCCCATCGCTACCAGATCGACGTCGCCTTCGAGCCCGGGCAGTGGACGCCGGTGGCGAGCTCGGAGGATCGCGTGCCCTACGGAATACCCTTCGACCAGGTAAACGCGATCCTGCGCAACCTGCCCCCGGAAACCAAGGACTCCGTCCGTGCCGACGCCCGCGAACTCGCCCGGCTTGAGAAGGAACTGACCGGGCTCCAGACAACGCAGAAAGTCTACGCCGGAACGTTTCGCAAGCCCGACAAGACCTTCCTCCTCAATCGTGGCGACCCGGAACAGCAGGGCGAACGGGTCGACCCCGCCATTCCCGCCGCGCTCGGCAACCTCTCCCTGGATCCCACCTCCACGGAGCAGGAACGACGTGTGGCGCTAGCCCGCTGGATCGGCAGTGAATCCAATCCCCTCACTGCCCGCGTCCTCGTGAATCGCATTTGGCAATATCACTTTGGCCGCGGACTGGTCGACACTGCGAGCGACTTCGGTCGCAACGGAACCAAACCTTCACATCCGGAACTTCTAGACTGGTTGGCAATCGAGTTCATTCGGGGAGGTTGGTCGATCAAGAAGCTGCACCGGCTCATCCTGAACTCCGCCACCTACCAGCAATCGAGCCGCTACCTCGGGAACGCGGCGGCGATCGACGATCAGTCCCGCCTGCTCTGGCGCTTCCCCCCCCGGCGACTGGAGGCCGAGGCCATCCGCGACGGCATGCTGGCGGTGAGCGGGACCCTGAACCTCAAGATGGGCGGTCCGGGCTTCAACTTCTTCAAGTCCCGCGGGGGTCTGAGCGGATTTCCGATCGTCGATTCCTTCCGGGATGACGGCCTGCGCCGCATGATTTACGCCCACAAGGTGAGGATGGAACGCGCGCCCGTGTTCGGTGCCTTCGATTGCCCGGATGCGGGCCAGGCAACGCCCCGGCGCAGTCGCGCGATCACCGCCATCCAGGCGCTCAACCTGTTCAACAGCAAGTCCGTCATCGACCAGTCCGCGGCCTTTGCGGCCCGAGTGCGATCCGAGGTGGGCCGCGAAGATCGGAGTGCCCGGATCACGCGCGCCTTTCAACTGGCGTTTGGACGAAACCCAACTGCCAGCGAGCGGGTTTCCGCAGCCGGGGCCGTGAACGAACACGGATTGGCCACTCTCTGTCGCGCTCTCTTCAACAGCAACGAGTTCATCTTCATGCCATGAGTTCGTTGCCCTACACCTCGACCGGAAGAGGCTGGCTTGATCGTCGCGACTTCCTCGGCAGGGCCTCGACCGGACTCGGAGCGATCGCCCTGACCAGCCTGCTCGGCGGGCAGGGATTGCTCGCTGCCCAGCGCCCGACCGTAGACCCCACCCGTCCCCACGCTCCCCGGCCCTCTCACTTTCCCGCCAAGGCCAAGAACGTCCTCGTCATCTTCTGCGCCGGCGCCTGCAGCCAACTCGAAACCTGGGACTACAAGCCCGAGCTCATCAAGCAGGATGGAAAGCCGCTCAAGGGAGGTCCCCCCATCACGTTCCAGGGTCCCTCCGGAAACCTCGCCCGTCCGCAGTACGAATTCCGGCCCCGGGGCGAATGCGGAAAGATGGTGTCCGATATGGTTCCTCATCTCGGTGGGCTGGTCGACGAGATGGCGTTCGTGCACTCGCTGACCAGTAAAACCAACACCCACGGTCCCGCTGAGAACTTCCTCTCCACCGGTTTCGTCCTCGATGGCTTTCCCAGCATCGGCGCCTGGATCACCTACGCGCTGGGAACTGAGAACCAGGATCTCCCTGCCTTTGTCGCCATTCCCGATCCCCGCGGCGTCCCGCAGGCCAGCGTCAACAACTGGGGCCCCGGCTTCCTGCCCGCCGAGTTTCAGGGCACCCCGTTCAGCAGCAAGGACCCGGTGCGGAATCTCGCCCCACCCGTCGGGGTGACTTCCGCCAGCGACCAGGCCGCGCGTTCCCTTCTCAAGCAACTCAACACCGAGCACCTGCGCAACCATCCCGGCGAAAGCGCCCTCGCCGCTCGCATCGCCAGCTACGAACTCGCCGCGCGCATGCAGCTGAGCGTTCCCAGGATCAGTGACCTTTCCACTGAGCCCGACCACATCCTCAGGATGTACGGTGCGGACGACCGCAAGAACGAACTCAAGGCCGGCTTTGCCCGCAACTGCATCCTCGCCCGGCGCCTGATTGAAAATGGGGTTCGCTTTGTGCAGCTCTTCAACGGCGCCTATGCCAGCGCTGGCAAGCTCAACTGGGACGGCCACAACTCCCTCCGCGAGCAATATGACGTGCACGGCCCCATCATGGACCAACCCGCCGCCGCCCTCGTCCGGGACCTGAAACAGCGCGGCCTGCTCGAAGACACTCTCGTGGTCTGGTGCACCGAGTTCGGTCGCATGCCCATGTTTCAAAAGGGCTCCCAGGGCCGCGACCACAACCCTAACGGCTTCACGGCCTGGCTCGCCGGCGCTGGCGTGAAGGCGGGCGTGAGCCACGGCGCCACCGACGAACTCGGCTACCAGGCCGTCGAAAACGTCCTCTCTGTTCACGACCTCAACGCCACCATTCTCCACCTCCTCGGACTCGACCACGAGGCTCTCACCTTCAAACACAATGGCATCGAGCGCAGACTCACCGATGTGCACGGGCACGTGATCAAGGAGATCCTGGCGTAGTTTCGTCTCGGGGCTCCAAGGGGAACAGCGTCGAAGATGGAGAGTCCGGGTAAGTGGTTGACTGCCAGTTACTTGTTGCGTGAATCCTGCGCTTTCTGCGACTGCTTGCAAGGAGGAAGT
>DMYM01000190.1:1036-3269 GCA_003483645.1 Verrucomicrobiales bacterium | reverse complement strand
CCCTTGGTGAAGGACTCCGGCATGGGCTTTCCGTTGAGCTTGGCGAGTTCCGGTTTGTAATCGAGGGTCTCAAGGTGGGATGGTCCGCCCGCCATACAGAGATGGATGACACGCTTGGCCCTGGGTGGGAAGTGCAGCTTCTCATTGAGGACACCCTTCCATTGGGGGGCAGCCTGGATGTCCTGGCTGAGGAGACAGGCAAGGGCGGCACTGCCCACCGAGTAGGATGAGCCCTTGAGGAAAGTGCGACGGTTGATCGCGCTGATGAGTTGATCGTTCATGACGGGAAGTTGTCGGGCGCTTCTGGTGTAAGCGGTTTAATATCTGGTAATCGTTTCGTGCAGGTTCAGGAGGGCGCGGGTCACTGCGGTAAAGGCGGCGAGATCCATCGGGTTTGCCTCCTTGCCCGCGGGTTTGAGCCCGACCTTGAGGAGGGCACTGGCGTCCTGGGGACTTTTCAGGTAGCGCTTGAGCTGCCGGTCGTAGAGATCCTTGAGGAGCTTGGCTTCCTCGGGGTGGGGCCTGCGCTGGAGGAGTTGCTGGAAGCCAAGCTCCAGGCGCTCGGCAAATGGCCGGCTGTCGCCGGTAAGCCGTTCGGCCAGGACGCGGGCAGCCTCCACGAAGGTGGGATCGTTGAGGAGATTGAGAGCCTGCTGTGGGGTGTTGGAACTCTCCCGGCTGGCGGTGCATTCCTCCCGGGGCGGCGCGTCGAAGGCTACCAGCATGGGATGGAGGAAACTGCGTTGCCAGTGCATGTAGACGCCGCGCCGGTACTGGTTGTCATCGTTGTGCTGCTTGTAGGTGCGCTTGGGGAAGTTCAGCTCTCGGTAGTAGCCCGCTGGCTGATAGGGGCGGGAGCTTTCCCCGCCAATGCGGGAATTGAGGAGACCTGAGACTGCGAGGGCATTGTCGCGCACGAATTCGGCCGGGAGCCGTCGGGAATTCTGCCGGGCATAAAGTTGGTTGTAGGGATCGGAGGCCGTCAGTTCGGCGGAGGCATTGGACGATTGCTGGTAGGTTTGCGAGGTGAGGATCAATTTGACGAGATGTTTCACGTCCCAGCCGCTTTCCATGAACTCGACCGCGAGCCAGTCCAGTAGTTCGGGGTGGGTGGGCCACTGGCCCTGGTTCCCGAGGTCCTGCAGGTCCCGCGAGAGACCGGTCCCGAAGAAGAGAGCCCACACGCGGTTGACGAAGGCACGGGCGGTGAGGGGATTCTCCGTGGAGGCGATCCAGTGGGCGAGATCCAGCCGGGTGAGACGGGCTTCGCTGGGTTGTGGTTTCTGTTTGGCTACGGTGAGGAAGGCCGGGAGGGCCGGCTGCACCACCGGGCCGGAGCGATCCATCCAGTTACCGCGGGGCAGGATGCGAATCTCGCGTGGGTTGGTGGAGAGAGTCACCAGGGTCATGCGGGTCGTCCCCTTGGCCCCCTTGGCCTGCTGGTCGAGCTTGGCAATCTTGTCCCGGATGGGCTGCAGGGAGGGAGCAATGGTGCGGAAGTGGGTCAGGAGAGGTGCGCGTAGCCTGGGATCAACCTTTTGTCCCCTGCCTGCCAGTAACTGCTTGCGCACGTCATCCGGGAGTCCGGCCAGGGCGGCATTTGCGTCGCTGCTGGTGTGTCCGGCCAGATCCCAGAGCACGACTCCACCGTGCTGGGTGTAGGCCAGTTGAGTAATCTTCTTGCCTGTGGGCAGACCTACCTTCTCGGCGGAAACTTCAATGCGCACCCATTTTCCCGGTGCGGGCAGGGCGCCCGCCTTGTGGTGGTTGGCACCGTTGCTCCCTTTACCGTAGGGGATGAGATCCTCGCCCCACCACGCGCGGTGCTCCCAGGAGTTGTCGGCATTAAATTGCAGCATGATCTGCTTGGGAGGGTTCTTGGGGTCGAGCCAGACATAGGCGAAGAGGTATTCACCTGCCCCCAGGGTGACCGGTTTCTTGCTGGCATCGACGATGTGTTGGACCAGCCCGGCATTCTCCTGGCGTCGTGCAATCTTCCCGGAGTGCACATTGTCGGTGACAGTCTGGACCTGGGGCAGGGGTAGTTCCTTGTCATCGAGGATAGTGATATCCTGAGGTTTGTTGGATGCGATCTTGCCCCTTAGATCGCTGACCCACTTGAGGAACTCCTTTTCCAGTCCCGGGCTGTCCTTCTTGAGCTCTTCCTGGAGCATACGCTTTTCCTTCTCAATAAGAGCCAGTTCCTCCGTCTTGTCCGGCTCGGGGACATCGA
>DMYM01000190.1:0-635 GCA_003483645.1 Verrucomicrobiales bacterium | reverse complement strand
CCATCGCCGTTGTAGGCACCCTTCTCGTAGATGTCGGAAAAAAAGGCCTCCATGGAATAGAAGTCCTTGGCGGTGAAGGGATCGAATTTGTGGTCGTGACACTCGGAGCAGCCCATCGTTGCCCCGAGGAAGGCCACCGAGGTCGTGCGGACGCGCTCGGCATAATACTTGGCGATATACTCCGTGTCCTGGATCCCGCCCTCTTCAGAGACCTGGTTGACCCGGTTGAAGCCGGTGGCTACGTAGTGCTCGGTGGTGGGATTCCCAAGGAGATCTCCGGCCAGTTGTTCGATGATGAAGGTGTTGTAGGGCTTGTTGCGGTTGAAGGCGCGGATAACATAGTCTCGGTAGGGGGTCATGCTCCATGTCTTGTCGCTGTGGTAGCCGTGACTGTCGGCGTAGCGAGCCAGGTCGAGCCACATCACCGCCATGCGCTCGCCGTAGTGGGCTGAGGCCAGGAACTGGTCAATGACGGACTCAATGTTGGTGGCGTCGACCTTGTTGAAGGAGGCTGGCAATCCGGTCAGGTCAAAGGAGAGTCGCTTGCCAAGAGTATTGGAGTCGGCACGGGGCGAGAGCTTGCGCTGTTCTTCCGGCAATCCCGCCAGGATGAAGTTGTCGATGGGGTGCTTGGT
>DMYM01000118.1:11032-11211 GCA_003483645.1 Verrucomicrobiales bacterium | reverse complement strand
GCGGTGAGGGCCAGTGAGATGGTTTCGAGGTTCCGCATTTCCCCAACCATGATGACGTCGGGATCTTCCCGGAGGGCTCCCCGCAGGGCCTTGGGGAATGATTCGGTGTGAGTGTGAACTTCGCGTTGGTTGACGTGGCAGTTCTTGGAATTAAAGACGTACTCAATGGGATCCTCCAG
>DMYM01000118.1:0-10901 GCA_003483645.1 Verrucomicrobiales bacterium | reverse complement strand
ACGAGGTGGCCGGTCTCGGCGGCGGTGAGCGCGAGCGAGATCGTTTCCAGGTTCCTCATCTCCCCCACCATGATGACGTCGGGGTCTTCGCGCAGGGCGCCGCGCAGCGCTTTGGGGAACGATTCGGTGTGAGAGTGGACTTCCCGTTGGTTGACGTGGCAGCGCTTGGAGTCGAAGATGTATTCGATGGGATCCTCCAGGGTGAGGATGTGATCCTCACGGTCCTTGTTGATGAAATCGACGAGAGCAGCCAGGGTAGTCGATTTTCCGGACCCCACCGAACCAGTGACCAGCAGGAGGCCGTTGTGGTAGCGGGTGAGCGGGATGAGATGGTCGACTGGCAGCCCCAGGGCGGGAAGGTCGCGCAGCTCCGTGCTGATGATACGGAAGACGATGTCGAGACCGAGACGCTGCTTCACAACGGAGGCGCGGAAGCGGCCCTGTTCGTTCTGGTAGGCAAAGTCCACATCTCCGATTTTCTGGAGGCGGCTCCATTCCCGCTCTGTCAGGAACGAGCGGGCGAGGCGCTCGGTGTCCTCAGAGGTGAGGGGGGGATGGTCTTCCCAGATCGGGTCCAGGCTGCCGTAGCGGCGCCAGGCTGGGGGATACCGGGTGGGGAGGTGAATATCGGAGCAATCATACTCAATGCCGATGGAAAGGTATTCATCGACGTGAGCAAGGACTTGATGTTCGGACATGAATTTACAGCCGCCTCACGTTATGGCGAAGTGATGGCGATGTGGAAACCATAGAAATCGCTAGGGGCCAAGCAAGGAATCCGTTTCCGATTGTTTCGTCCGCAGATAGTCCCTGACCCGGGTGAATAACCAGTTGCGAATTGAGCCCTTCAAGAGCGCGATAGCCCATCCTGCAAGGCGTTGGCTTGGTGATTTTGGAAGTTTTTGGCCCTTGGAGCGGCCGCGGGGGATGAGGAGCCAGGTGAGCAGGGCTACTCCTATAGAGGTAGCTCCAAAGATTTGCAGGGGATGGCGTCGCAGGTAGGAGGAGGCGACGTGGATCGGGCTGAGCCGCTTCCGCAGGTTGGCCGAGCCCTCAACAATCCGGAGGCGCGAGGTATCCAGACTCAGGACGAGCTCTCGTTTTCGTTCGCGGAGGTTTTGTTTTGGTTGAGCCATTCGCGGTCTTTGTTGAACTCTGCTCGTGTGAATTCGAAGAGGTTGAGCTCCTGTTTCTGTTTCAGTTTCCTGAAAAGGGCGAGGGCGACGAGGAAATGCAGGAAACCGGCGGCCAGGGCAGTCAATTGCCATCCAAGTCCGGAGAACTGACTGGACAGGCTCTCCACCCAGCGACCGAGGAGGGAGACGACGGTGACCAGGACGAGAGCATAGGCAAAGAAGAGGAACACGACGGCGGCGATCGCGAGTGATCCCTTGCGGGCCACCGCCTCACCCGCTTCACGCGTCTCGATGGAGAGGAGTTCGGCGCGAGCTTTCAGATGATCGCCAAGGCCTTCCCTGAACTGGTGGGCTGATTTCCCGGCAGAGTCATGTTTCCCGCTTTCCGGTGAGGAGTCGGGGGGGGAGCCGGACTTTTGGAACCAGCCGGACATGGCACGTCGAAGGGGCTAGGGAAGAGGAAGATGGGCAGGGGGACGGAGATACGGGGTGTTCACCTGCGCACGATCAGGCCGAGCAGGAATCCCACTCCGGCCGCCACCATGACAGACTTGGTGGGATGTTGCCGGATGTATTCTTCCAGGTCGGCGTGAACTTCGCGCGCCTTGACCCGGGTTTCCTCCCAGTGCTCGCCGGCAGCGTCCTTGAACTGGGCCGCTTTCTCGCCGGCAGAATCGGCAATCTGGGAAGCCCTCTCGCCAGCATACTCTCTGAAGTCTTGTGCTTTCTGGGCAGCGGATTCCTTAAGTAACTGTGCCCGTTCTTCCGCACTCTGGGCGATCTGGCGGGTCTTTTCGCCAGCGGCCTCGCGCAGGTCGTTGGCCGCTTGCTGGGTGGAGGAGGGAGTCCCAGACTGCTCCTCTTGATTGGCAATGGGTTCACTCATGGTTCTTGAATCCTCTGGACGGAGTGAACGTGACGCAGAATGTGCCGGGGCGCAAGCTCTGGTGGAGCCAGGCCTCTGGCCGTGTCGGATTGCTGCATGCGGCTGTTTCGACCGGGTCTCAGCGTTCGGGTACGATTTGGGCACGGGAGGGGGTCTTGAAAATGGGGTGGGCGCGGCCCCCGGCTGGCTGGGTGAAGGGGGCACTGCGCCAGACGGGCTTACTGAGAGGGCCCTGCCCGCGGAATTGGAAGAGACCCTTGACCGGAGTGAGGGGGAGCGTCACCAGGCCGAGCAGGCCTCGCGCATTCATGCGCATGGTCAGGTCCACCTGCTTGTTGACCAGGTTGATGGACCCTTCTCCGACGAAAGTGGTGGAAGGAGTGGAGGTCAGGAAGTCCCTGGTAAAGGCAACGCCATTCTTGAGGACGAAGGTGGTAGAGGCGTCGCGGGCCTGCTCGTGGCTGAACTCCTTGCTCAGGACCGTGCCCAGTGGAAGGGAGAGGGGGCCGAAGATGGGCACGTGAAAGAGCTGTCCGTTGCGCAGGCCGATCACGCCCTTGCCATTCAGCGTATCGGTTCGTCCGGCCAGGGTGGTGAAATCGATGCGTCCGGTGATCTTTCCCTGAGCGGCTTTCTCGAAGTCGAACTTCCGGCCGATCTCGGAGAGGTTCAGGTCATCCCAGCGCAGGCCGGCCTCGATGCGGGTCGATTCTCCTGGCGTTGACGTGACGGTGACCTCTCCGCCGGCGGTTCCGCCAAAAGTGCCGAAAACGAGTTCTTTCACCTCCTGACGATGCGGGGTGGTCTTGATGCTGGCGGACGCTGAAGTGAGCTGAAGGGTCCGGTCGAGAAACTCGTAATCGATGATCCCCTGTCCCTTTACGGTCGAAGTGAGGAGAGTGCCGGTCCCCGGCTTGCCGTGATCGGCCCGACCGGAAGTGCTGATGAGCGGTGGTTGGTGGAAGCCGAACATTTCGTCCACGAGGTCAGCGCCCTTGGAATCGACGAGACGGAGGAGGGGGCCGGGCCAGGCGCTACCGCGGAGGTTGGCAATGTCTGTCGTGTGGTTCTCCCGGTGGTGCTGGATGCGATCGACCTGCATGTTCGCCCGCTGGGGTCCGCCGTAGCGCTTCCTGAGGATATAGTCGGTGTAGTCGAACTCCAGTTTTCCGTCCGTGAAGGTGTAGCCCTCCGGGCCGATGGCGAACCGGGTGGATCCTCCCGCGATGGGGACTCCATTGTAGGAGCAGGTCCCCAGTTGGCAGGAGCCCTCGACGCCCCAGTTTCCTGTTCCGTCATCGTGCGCGTCCCTGCTGGCCTCGGCCGCCACGGACGCGGTGAGGGAGCCCGGGACCACCGTGGAAAAGTCGTAGGTGGTGCTGACCTTCGAGATGTCGAGATCCCGGCACTGCAGGCGGACGGAAAGGCGGTCGGGGTGCGAGCGGTGTGTGACGCTACCGTCGATCCTGCCGCCCAGGGCTTCCATGGTGAGTTCTGTAATCTCGTTCTGCCGGTGGCGGACGCTTATCTTGCCTGAGAGTCCTGAGACCTCCACGGATTGTCCAAGGAAGTTGCAGTCTGTCAGGCCGTCGGCCGTGACTTCGGTGAGGATATCGGTACGCGTGTCAGGGTTGCGGTGATCGATGAGGCCGTTAGCAACAAGGTAGGGAGGATTGCGGAAGCGGTAAGTCTCCGCGATATGCTGGGCAGTGTCGGGAATGAAGAGTTGCAGGAGGGGGGCAGGCCAGGCTTTGCCCTTCAGGGTGATCAGGCTTGTAAGCTCGGTCTCGGTGTCGAAGTGGATCTGGCGTGCCCGGACCGTCCCCGATGCCGGTCCATCGAACTCTTTCCTGCGCTCGTGCGCCCGGTAGTCGAAGACCGCCTCCACATTGTCGAAGATGTAGTCGAGGGGGGACATGTAGAAGTCCGCGGCGGCGAGGACGATCGGCACTTCGTTGTAGAAGAAATTCTCGACGCGAAAGGTTCCGGTAGCATCCCAGTCACGCAGGTTGCTCCTCTGGATGGATCCCCGGGCATCTATAAGAATGCGGCTTTCGCTGGTGAACTTGCTGTCTGCGAGCGCCCGCTCAAGTCCACTTTTTTCCTTCATGAACGGCTGGTAGGCAGACAACGGCAGGCTGGTACGCGCACGGTATTGCACGAGGTCATCCTTCAATTTGACTTCGCCGGTCAGTTCACCGGTCTCGTGTTTGACGATGAGGTTTCGCAGGTAGATATCGCCATTCTGCCAGGAGAACTCGGTGTTGATTTTCTCGAAGGGAATGCCCAGGAAACGGAAGTGATTGCAGGACAGGGAACCGATGGCACTGAGGCGGATGCCGGCCTCGCCCAGGGCGAACTTCCCGCGGGCGTTCAGCCTTGGTGCGTGGGGGGATATGAACTGAGAGAGTGAATCATCCTGAAGCCCATTGCGCAGCAGGTCCGTGATCTGAATGGAGGAAGAGCCCTGGTATCCGCCGGTTCTGTCCTCAAGGTCGTAGTGTGCCTGGAGACTTAGTTGTCCTCCGCCGTCCGAGAAGCGCAGGTCATCAATGGTCAGAGCCCGGCTGTCGAGTTCACCGGAGATATGGACATCCTCCATGGGGTAGTCGAGTCGCATGAGTTCGTCGGCAGTGAGGGAAATGGTGGTGCGGATGCCGGTCGGTCGATCAAGGCTGCCTTTGACATGCAACCGGAGGAGCGGGGGACTGTTCGCCGGGAAGGACCAGCGGGCCAGTTCCTTGAGGAGGTCCCTGGTGAAACTGGCGCGGCGTTCGGAGCTGGTCTTTGTGTCGAGTCCATCGGGCAGGTTGCCGAGTTGGAAACTGTCCAGTTCGATTTCCAGTTGGAACCTCATGCCTCCCAGGGTGCCCCGGTCAGCCTCCAATCGGAGACGATTGTGGCGGTCCACACTGGCGCGGCCGGTCAGGTCATCAATCTGCAGGGAGACATCCTCGCCCACCGGCACCGTGAGTTGGGCGTCCTCCATGTTGGCCCGTCGGATCTGGAGTTCGCCCCGGAAGGCCTTTCCGCGGTCCACGTCGAAGCGCAGGACAGGGATATGGGCGTAGATTTCCTGCCGGGTCTCGTCGGTGAAAAAGAACACTTCTTTCACGATCACCCCACGGGTGGGGGAAAAGCGGACCGATTCGAATTCGGCGTGGATGCCCCGCCGGGCCAGTTCCGTCGCGATGCGTTCACTCCAGCGGCCGGCGAAGCCATGGCTGTTCAGCCAGTAAAGCCCCGCGAACGCTCCCAGCATTACGAGGGTCAGGGATACCAGGACGAGGGCCTTGAAGTGGTGAAGCCGGCGGAAGAGGTGGACGGATTTCAAGGCGGTGGCTTGTCAGGAAGAGGAGGGTTGAGGAGCGAAGCGGCTATAATGACGAGCAGATTGATTGTAGCACAGGTGTTGCGGTTGGGAATATCTGAAAAACTGGAGGGAAATATGAAATTCAATCTCGCAGGGGAGGAGGAAGATCCTTAAGGTTTACGGAGCATGAGGCTGGCGGTCCTGGGAAGCGGTAGCGGCGGAAACTCGGTGGTAGTGACCGATCGGGAAACCACCATCCTGATTGACGCAGGCCTCAGCGCCAGGCAGCTCTGCCAGCGGTTGCAGGGTATTGGAGTAGATCCCGATTCCATCGACGGCATTCTCCTGTCGCATGAACACAGCGACCATACCGGCGGGTTGAAGGTATTCCTGCGTAAACGCCCCATACCGGTCTATTCCAATGCGCTCACTCGTGAATTGCTGGAGGAACGTTTGGGCGATCAAATCGAGTGGCGGATCTTTCAGCGTAGCCAGTCGTTCCAGGTGGGTGGAATCACGGTGGAGGCCTTTGCCCTCCCGCACGATGCGGTTGACCCGGTTGGGTTTGTCTGTGAGGCGAGTGGAGCGCGGGTCGGCTTCGCGACGGACTTCGGTCACGTGACCACTCTCGTGCGTGAGCGCCTGCGCGGGGTCTGCGCTCTCCTGGTGGAGGCCAACTACGACCAGGGAATGCTGGAAGAGGACACCAGACGGCCCTGGTCGATCAAGCAGCGCATTTCCTCACGCCATGGTCATCTCTCCAATGCGCAAACAGCGGAGCTGGTGGAGGGTCTTCTTGCGCATGGATTGGAGACGGTGGTGCTGGGGCACCTGAGCCGCGATTGCAATTGTCCCGATTTGGCTGTTGCCGTGATGCGGGCGGCGGCATCAGGAGGACAACTCGATGTCCATGTAGCCTCGCAGGATACGCCCACCTGCTGGGTGGAGATCATGGAAGAGGGAGAGCCCGGGGGCTCTTCTCCGGTGGTCATGGATCAGATGAATCTGGCCATCGGATAGCGCTTCCGGCGGGCTTTTAACCGTTGCGCTTCGGCGGTTCCCGGTCATGCTCTCGCCCCTTGTTCCTTCCGGCTGTCAAACCGTCGATTGAAGAGTTCCGCGAACTCGCGGAGCAGGGAAACGTGGTGCCGGTCTACGCCCAGTTGACCGCGGATTTCGAGACGCCCCTCTCGGCCTACCTCAAGATTCGAGACGGGCGCCATTCGTTTCTCTTTGAGAGCGCGGAGAGCACCGATGCCAGCGGTCGCTGGTCAATCGTGGGGAGCGGTCCGCGCCGGGTTTTCGAGGCCCGCGGCAAGGAGGTTCGTATCCGGAATGGCAGCGAGGAGGAGGTAATCAGAGCCGAGCGCGATCCTCTGGCTGAACTCGAGAAGGTCATGTCTCGTTTCCAGCCCGTGGCCCACGGGAATGCGCCCCCCTTTTTCGGAGGAGCGGTGGGTTACCTGGCCTACGATGCGGTGCGGCAATTCGAGCCGAGTATTGGCGAACCGCCACTGGATGATCTCGAATTGCCCGAGGCAGTCTTTCTGATCACTGACACGGTGCTCCTGTTTGATCACAAGTTACGCCGTCTGTTGGTGGTGGCCAATGCCATGCTGGACGATCAGGACACTCCGGAGGAAGCCTACCTCGAGGCCGTGGGACGAGTGTCCTCGTTGATTGAAATTCTCGATCGTCCCCTGCACGTCCCGGCTCTCAACGGTCTGCAGGACGTGGTCACTCCGGATCCCGTGAGTAACACCACGCAGGAGCAGTTTGAGTCCATGGTGAGCAAGGCCAAGGAATACATCGGGGCTGGCGATATCTTCCAGGTGGTGCCCAGCCAGCGTTTCGAGGTGCCTTTTGAAGCGGCCCCCGTCGATCTCTATCGTGCCCTGCGTCACGTCAATCCCTCCCCCTACATGTTCATTCTTGAGTTGGGTGACTTCTCCCTGGTGGGCAGTTCCCCCGAGGTGCATGTGCGTTGTATCGAGGGCCGTATCGACATCCGGCCCATCGCTGGCACGCGATGGCGTGGCCGGACCCCTGAGGAAGACGATGCTCTTGCCGCCGACCTTCTGGCCGACGAGAAGGAGCGCGCCGAGCATGTCATGCTGGTGGATCTGGCCCGTAACGATGTGGGGCGTATTGCCACTCACGCCACGGTGGAAGTAGACGACTTCATGATCGTGGAGCGCTACAGCCATGTCATGCACATCGTCTCCAACGTTACGGGCCAACTCTCCCCGGAGCACAGTTCCTACGATGTCCTGCGAGCCACCTTCCCGGCCGGCACAGTGAGCGGGGCTCCCAAGATCAGGGCCATGCAGATCATCAATGAACTGGAGTGCAACAAGCGCAACGCCTACGCGGGGGCGGTGGGTTACTTCGGTTGGGACGGTGCGCACGACTCCTGCATCGCCCTGCGCACGTGTCTCCTCAAGGAAGGCAAGGTCTACGTGCAGGCGGGCGCTGGTGTTGTGGCGGACAGCGATCCTACCTACGAGTACAACGAAACGGTCAACAAGGCGATGGGCATGCTGCGGGCCATCGCTCTGGCCAAGACACTGGAGGGTTGAGGGCGCACCGGGAACCATGAATCAGTTGATTAGAGGAGGGGACATGGTAGTGCCCATTGTTCCGATCATTGCCGGAAGGATCCGGCGGTCCCGAACTCAAATCTCCAGCGACTGATTCTGTCCAGCTCCCCATTCCCAACCGTCACCCCAATGCTGCTCGTCATCGACAACTACGACTCCTTCACCTACAACCTCGTGCAGTTTTTTGGCGAGTTGGGCGCAGAGATGCAGGTTCACCGCAACGACGAGGTGACGGTGGGGGAGATTCGTGAACTGGGACCGGAGCGCATCTGTATTTCGCCAGGCCCCTGCACCCCCAACGAAGCGGGGGTGAGTTGTGAGGTCATCCGGGAACTGGGGGCGGATTTCCCCATCCTGGGGGTGTGTCTGGGGCACCAGGCCATTGGACAGGTCTACGGCGGAGAAGTGGTGCGTGCCGACCAGCTCATGCACGGAAAGACCTCCATGATCGAGCACGACGGGCGCGGCGTTTTTGATGGCCTGGACAATCCCATCAAAGCCACCCGCTATCACTCCCTCATCATACGCCGTGAATCGCTTCCCGATTGCCTCGAGGTGACGGCCTGGTGTGACGGTCTGGTCATGGGGGTGCGGCACCGGGAGCACCCCGTCCACGGCGTGCAGTTTCATCCCGAATCGATCCTGACCGAGGGCGGCAAGAAACTTCTGGGAAACTTCCTCGCTATGCGGCGGTAGCGGCCGAAGAGGGACCCTCCACCGTCACGGTGATATCCGAGCCCAGTTCCTGGAGCATGTGCTCCAGCTTGCCCATGTCGAAATCGTCGTTGACTGCCACGCATCCGACTGTGCGGAAGAGAAAATGGCCCGGCTGCGGGGCAGCGTCACGTTCCGTGCTGAGTTCTTCAAGGTTTCCACCGATCTGTGCTATGATGGATGAGATCTTGCGTACGATTCCGGGGTGATGGTGGCCGTGCACATCGAAGTTGAGGTGTTTGACGATCCGGTGGGGGACGTTGACTTCCTTGACGATCTGCATGCTCAGACCCTCCAGCTGGTTGAGGGCTTCGATCAACTCATCGTGCCGCTTGTCAGGACAGTCGCAACGCAGGATTCCGGCGAAATGGCCGGCGAAGCGTGCCAGTTTCGATTCAAACCAACTGCCGCCGTGCGAGTAAATGGTCTCCGACAGAGTGGCGAGCAGACCCGGACGATCGGGGCTGAGAACAGTCATTACTAAGGAGCGATCCATGCCTCACTTTGGGGTGCGTATCCGCTCCCTGTCCAGCGCGACCGTAGAATGGGAATAAAAAATCGCAGAGAATGAGAAGATGCTGGAACCGGGCCTGCGATTACACTTAGGATCTGCTATTGTCGCGGATTGATCCCCCGTGCCGGGGATTGATCGTGGGAGAGAGGGTTTGCGCTCAAAGTGAGAGGGGGAGGCACCTGGTAGCCGGACTGCCGGAGGGCAGGTTTGCCGTGTTGTGCCAGGAGGCGCGCAAGGTGCTGCGCCATCCCCGACTGGACCCTTCTCACGTTTCCAGGCTTACCGCGAGGTCGGGACCCAGCGCTTCCAGAGCAGTGACCAACCCGTCTTCGTCGAAGTCCGCCGCCACTGCCACCGATCCGGTGGCCCTGAAGACCAGATGGCCTGCGTGGGGAGCGGACTCGAGATTGCTCACCAGTTCCTCGACATTGCCTCCCGCCCGCACGATGGCGGAGGAGAGTTCCTGAACGATGCCGGGCCGGTCGTTTCCCACCACATCGAATGCGATAATCTTCTGCCGGTCCCTCTCTACGACAAGTTCTTCAGAGACGGCCACGGTAAGGTTCTCGAGGTTCTGCAGGGCGGCGAGCAGGGCCGCGCAATTTTCTTCCGGGCACTCGACCCGGAGGAGACCGGCAAAGTGGCCGGACAGATGGGACATGCGCGACTCCAGCCAGTTTCCGCCATGCCCGGTCACGGTGGCAGACAGTTCTTCCACGAGCCCGGGGCGGTCCGGGCCGATCACGGTCATGACCAGGTTGCGCATGGCAGGAGTTTCAGGGTTCAGTTCACAGGGTTCAAGCCGGCAATGCAGGCTTGCCGAAAAGGCAGGCTGCGTGCTTGAAACTCACTCCACGATGACAGGCGTGCCGATTTCGGCATTCTCGAAGAATTTTTTCGCTATGTCAGCCGGAAGGCGCACACAGCCGTGGGAAGCTGCGTAGCCTGGAAGGTGGCCGGCGTGCATGCCGACCCCATGGTTGAACCGCAGGAAGTGCGGCATGGACGAACCGACAAACTGTTGCCCCGGACCCGGCTTGTCCTTGCGTGAGTCGGCGTCGTCATTGATGACAGTTCCGGTGGCGATATCGACGATTGTTCCGTAGGTTCCCGAGGAGTAGTCGGTGGCCTTCTGGCTGACTTTGAATGTTCCCGGATTGGTGGTGTACTTTGAGTTACCGGTGGAGACCGGGGTCACGCCTGCCAGCTGTCCACCCTTGTAGAAGTAGGCTTTCTGTTCGGACCGGACGATGTGGATCGCGGTCGGACCGATGAGCGAGTCACCGTCCCAGAACTTGGAGGCCTCAGCCGGGTTGACGGGACCGGCGGGCAAGGGGGCGTTCACGCCGACGCCAGCGAGGTAGCGGGAACGAGGTCCTTCGCGATTGTTCACCAGCGGAATCGGTCCGCAGGAAACAAGGGCGGCGGCGGTGGCTGCCACGACCGGGGCAAGAAAGCGACGGAGATTCATGGGAGGGGTGGCAATGATATACTCTTTCGCGCGGGAAGGGTCAAGGAGACGAGCAGGAGCAGACCCTCATCTTCCGCCATTTTGACGGTTTCCCGGTGAGTTTGCCCGCCAGAAATTGAAAGTTCTTGCCGAGCGGCTTGTTTACAGTTCATCCACCACCCGGAACTGCTTGCTACGGTGCTTCTTGCGCCAGGCCTCCGGCTTGAGCGTGCCTACCGAGTTGTCCTCGTACTTTCTGCGCAATCCTTCCAGTTGATTTTTCATCTC
>DMYM01000121.1:1469-6382 GCA_003483645.1 Verrucomicrobiales bacterium | reverse complement strand
TTCCTGCATACATGTATCAGGGGGCAGGAAACAGGGTGCGGGGGGGAAGCAGGCACCGGAACCCCGCATCAGGGTGCAGAAAACAGGGTGGGGGGCTTACTCGGCGGCCCATTCGATCCCTGTTACATGAATCCCGTATGACGAGACGTGTAACCCTCACCTTGATTCTTGCGCTGTGTGCCCTGTTTGCCGGATGCGGGGAGAGCGGTAGCCTGATCTTGTAACGATAGGGCGCTGCCCTAGACTGCGAGATCCAACTATGAAGATCGCAGAAGAGGATTACAGCTATCTAGCGGGCATGTTGGGGGGGGAAATAATTCACACGGATTTTGCAAGGCAGGTCGCTTCACCTGGTGTAATTTCCACCCGTTGATGAAGCCTATCATTCTCATTCTCGGCACCGTCTGGCTCCTCACCCTAGGGGCCGCATTCCTGATTGGACAAGGTGCCCGCAATTCCGAATCGCAGGAAAATTCTCAGCTCGAGCAGCGCTCCTCTTCACGCCCATCCTCTTCCTCGCGCTCGCGCCACGGAACCCGGGATTCCCGCGACTCGCGCTCCAAGTTTCTGCCCACCAGTCAGACCGCGCGGATTGTCGGAGCCAACTCACCCCGCCAGGCCGTTACCGAGTTGGCCCAGCTCATCGATCCGGTGGAACGCGCCAAGGGCTTCCTCGCGCTGATCGAAACTCTGGAGGCCGATGAATTTCTCGACGTGGTCGCCGACTTCCGGGCGCTCGGAATCACTGAGCAGCGCATGAGCGAATACGGCATGCTGCTCCATGCCTGGGCCAAGGCAGATCCCGAAGGCGCACTCGGCTACGCCATGAAGAATACCGGCACTCCCTTTGCCCGCCAAGCGATCATGACCAGTTGGTCCACCGATGATCCCGAGGCTGCGATTGCCTTTGCCCGTGCCAATCACGAAGGCGAGGGCGCCAACCCCCTCTTGGTTGGGATCATCCGTGGCATTGCTCCCGCCGATCTCAGTCGAGCCACCGGCCTCCTTCAAGACCTTCCCTACAGCCGCGAACGCGGTGACGCCCTGCAGAGCATCTTGCCCTTCGTGATGGAGAATGGAGTCGACATCGCCCTCACCTGGACCGCTGGCATCGCTGACGCGCAGCTCAAGAGCGGTGCCATCACCTATATCATGAGCGATCTCGCTGACAGTGATCCGATGCGAGCTGCTGAACTGCTCATCACCCTCGGCGACAACGACGCAGCGGTGCGGGTGGCGGATGATGTCGCAGGCTCTCTTGCCCGCGTTGATCTCGAGGAGGCCAAAAACTGGTCGGCAGGATTGGATGACGACCTTCGGGCCGAAGCCGTGGAAGGAATCATCGGCCATTATGCCTCGCAGGATCCGGTGGCCGCTTCCGAGTGGTTGGGATCCCTCGCCGGAACGACCAACCTCGATTCTGCCATTCGCCAGTTCGCCTGGAGAAGCCAGGGTTCGCAACCAGAACTGGCCGCAGACTGGATCGGCCAAATCCAAAGTCCCGAGCGTCGCAATGAGATGTACAACAGTGTCCTCTCGCGCTGGTTACGCAGCGACCCCACCTCCGCGGAGCAATGGATTCAAGCGACTCCCGACTTGCCAGAGGGTGTGCGCGAGCTGCCCAACCGCCTCCGACCAAACACCACTGGGGAGGATAGGCAACCCAACTAAACCATGCTAATGAACCCCGTATGATGAGACGTGTAACCCTCACCCTGATCCTTGCACTTGGCGCCCACACCCCCGCATCAGGGTGCCGGAAACAGGGTGCGGGATGGGGGACTACTGTACGCTGAACCGGAAGAAGGCGGCGTTGTCAGCAGGCGCGAACTCAAGGCAGACGCTTCCATCAACCACCGATAAGGATTCAGGGTTCACGGTAAAGGGTGCACCTCCCTTACTGCTTGTTTGCTGTCGGGTTGTCTGACTCCGCGTTCGATCCTCCCTCCGTAAGGCTCTTTAGCTCTTTCAGCCAATTGGGCGCTTCCGAATGGGCAAGATTTTCGCGGATGATACGCCCGAGAGCCTGGAGAGACGACGCCGCGTTCGGTCCGAAGAGCAGGGCGTCTCGATTCTTGCCCCAATGTAAGATAGGGAGGCGGTCCTTCCTGAAGTCTTCCTCCGAGACTTTCTTCTGACGAGTATCCTCGCGCTGCTGGTCTCTTTTGCGGTCCCGGCTGTCGAGGCCAAAGCGACGGGTGAGATTTTCTGGAATTCCTGCAGGAAGGTCGACCGGGAGGCCGAGTGCTCCCCCGCGACCTGCAACCACAAGGGTTTTGCTCTCATGAACGATGCGCTTGTCCCAGGCTGCCTGTAACGCGGGATGGTTTTTTTCTTTACGAAAGTGCGGGAGAATCACCCCATCGTAGACTGTGCTGATCGGCAGCGGCGCGTCTATCCACGTCTCCAGCGGCGGCATGGTCAGGGTCAGTTTGAGACGATCCGCGAACACCGAATCGAGAGCTGGCGTGATGAGAATTCGCCGTTGACCTTCGAGCTTGTCGAAGTCTCTAGTTAGATAATCGTAGTAGTCGATCAGCAGCGGCATCACTTTCTTCACTCCGGCCGCTTCGTCCCTCTCGAGAGCAACCGCAAGGGTAAGCAGCAGGAACTTCGCTTGGTATTGCAGGGCGGCCACGTGTTCGGTGCTCTTGAGTCGATCCTCGTTGCGCTCCCGCCACTCTCGCCATTCGGACTCGCGTTTTCCCACGGCGTCGAACTGCAGTTCCTTGATAGAGGCCATGTAGTATTGATAGGTGGCCTTGGGGCTTTTGAGAATGGCCTGCAGAGTGCTGACAGCGCGTGAGTTATTGGTGGCAGAGCCGCCGTGCAACTTTTGATGTAGCTCTTCGATCATCTGATCGACCTGCGTCTTCTCCGCGGGGGTGAGGCTTTGGGCAGAGCTGGAGCTATAAACCAGCATTGTTGCGGAGAATGCGATGGCGGGGAGCATGTTAAGCGTTCTTATCATGCCGGTAGGGATACCACACTGCCGAACGTAAGGGAAGGCCAGCCCCCGTCAGGGTGCAGGAAACAGGGTGCGGGGAAGCCGCGCCCCCTGAATCCTGCCGAAGCAGATTCCAGATGCTCCGCCTGTCACTCTCCTTCAAACACACCCAGGACTGCTCCTGGATAGGGCCCTGGCCGGTTGCGCCCGATTTTTGGAAAGAAAGTGAATCTTCCTGTAACCGGTGCGGATCGAGTTTCGAACTCCCAAATGAAGGCCCGATTCTGATCGGGTCCGAACTCATCTAAGCTATGAAAATGAAACAAATTCTCTTCATTGGAGGCGGGACCGCCTTTGGAGCCATCGTCGCCGTCCTCATCATGAAGGCCCAGCCCACCGGGGAAGAAAGCGCCGCCAATCCGGAGCCTGCGGCCTCACCGAAAGTGGCCGCGGTTGATCCGGATCCCAAGGAGGGCGACGGCCAGTCAAATCAGGAACCTGCCGCAGGGAACATCCTTGGGCAAATCGCCGAGGCCAATCCTGAGATCGATCTCGCGGAACTGGAGGGACGGCGGGACGAATTCCGGAGTGCGATGCGCGAACGTCAGATGGAGCGGTTGACGAGCAAGATGGCCAAATGGAGCGCCGCCCTGGGTCTCGAAGAAGGCCAGCGGGAGGAGCTCCTTGAGATCGCGGACGCCCAGTTCGAAGAGCTGGAGACCCTCACGGTCAACGCAGAGGGCGGGGATTCCGCTCTCATTTCCGAGTCGGCGAAGCGCGCCATGGCCATCATGAGCGGGAGGGCTCTCGAAGAATCGATGGCGGAACTTCTCACCCCAAGTCAGAAGGTGACCTACCAGGAGTTTGGCGAGAGGCAGGACCAAAGTCGCGCCGAAGCCCGAACCCTTCGCCAACTCGCGGGACTCCAGGAAGACCTGATGCTCACCCCCGAACAACGCAACGATGTCTACGGTGTTTTGCACGAGAACTCGCTGGCCGAGATTCAGGGGAAATCCGACATTAGCTCGCTGATTGAATCCTTTGCCTCCCAGGCCGGAGTGACCATCGACCCCGCGCTCCAGGGTGTGATTTCGGGCCTTGCCAATCGCGGGCTCGAAGGACTGGCCTCAGGCCAGGGCTTGGACCGCGAGTCGATCGAGGAATTTGCCACGGGTGCGGTCACCGAGTCTGTCGAACAACAAGTCGAGCAACTCCGTCCGGTCCTGACCGAAGACCAGCTGCAACTCTACCGGAGCCAGCTGGAAGGTCGCATTGGCAACCTCATGCGAAGAGGGCAGCCCCGCGAGTAAACTTGAGTCATTGACGACCTTCGACCCGGGGGACCATGGTTGTTCCCCGGGTCTCAACATCCCCGTCCATGCACATCGCCCAAAGAGCATTCCACACCTTGATCTCGATGCTCCTGGGGTTGGCCACGGGGATCGCCGATCCGGTTCGGCAGCAGGATATTGGTGCGTCCTCGCCGTGGGCGGCTCACGTCGATCTTGCGAAAGTGAATGATTCGCCACTCTCCTCCCTCCTTTTCGAAATCGCGGGGTTCGACCGCATCATGCAGCTTCAGAAAGTGTTGAAGGAAAAACTGGCGATTGATGTCAAGACGGCCGAGGGCGTGACCCTCTTTGGATCGGGCGAGAATTCTCAGGAAACGGCGGTGATTGTGCGCGGCAAGTTCGAGAGCCTTGATCTGTCCGGACTGTCGTCTGCACCAGGTGGGACCTATCGCGGGGTACAACTTCATGAGGGGCCGCAATGGCAGACCGACGCTCTCTTTCTCGCAAGCCCCTCGGCCAGCGAGCTGGTGGCCGGAACTTCCCTGCCAGCGGTGCGTGAGGCGCTGGATGTCCTGGCCGGTCGCCAAAAGTCTTGGCAGGGCGTTTCACTCACTGAGCACGCCAAGAAGGAATTGAACTCGGCCACCGCCCTGCTCGCGCTGGACATGAAACGA
>DMYM01000121.1:0-1080 GCA_003483645.1 Verrucomicrobiales bacterium | reverse complement strand
TGGTTCCTGATCGGGTCGCGTGATGATCAGGTCGAAGCCGCCGTGCTCATCGATAGTACGGATGCCGCGGGCCTCGCCTATCTCCAAACCCAATTGCAGTTCTTGACGGTCATGCTGAAGTCCCAGGAAGGCGTTCCGCCAGCGTGGCTTGAATTGATGAGCGCCCTCAAAGTGGAGGCCAAGGATCATTGGATGACCGCGAAGGTGGGCGTTCCACGGGAAAAGGCCGCGGGATTGTTGCGATCACTTGGGCCCCTCTTTCAGACGGAGGCGAAGCAACCAACCCCCGCAGAATAGATCTCGCTTTCGGATCGATGAGTGAATCGGACGAAGACCTCTTGGCGCGTTGCCAACTTGGCTCGCTTCGCGCTTTCGAACTTCTCCTGCTACGCTATCAGCCACGGGTCCTGCGCTTTCACGAGAAGCAGTTGGGAGATCGGGAAGACGCCAAGGATGTGACCCAGAGGACCTTTCTCCAGATCCATGCCAGCCTGGGGCGTTTCAAGCCAGGTCATCGCTTCGCGCCCTGGCTCTTCACGATTGCCCGCCGCCAGGGCATCGATTTCCTGCGGCAGGTGGGATCGCGGCGCAGGGTTCACGAGCAACTTCTCAGCGAGCCAGAGCCGGTCGCCGGGGCGGATCCCCAAACCCTGCTTGGACAGAGGGAAGAGGTTGATGCGATCTGGCGCTGGATCTGGCAAAACCTCGATCAGCGCTCGGCAGAACTTCTCTGGCTCAGAATTCAGGAAGAACTCGATCTGTCCGAGATCGCGATGGCCATGATGCTGACCCGCAGCCATGTGAAAGTGCTCCTCCACCGTGCCCGCAAATCTCTCCTCCGCACCCTTTCCCAGGAATCCTCCAAACTCTCCAACAAAACAACCGGAACGACACACAGAACGGTGTCGCAGTTCCTCCTCTGAACGATGCCATGAAACGAATCACTTGTCGCCTGGCCCAAAGAAAAATCACTCCCGCCGGTTGGTTCGCCAACCATGTCGGACGTTGCGAAGAGTGCCAATCGCACTTCGATCGGGTTCATTCCCTTGAGGAGGATCTCCGCACTCCTCCCGAAAAACC
>DMYM01000291.1:2349-15842 GCA_003483645.1 Verrucomicrobiales bacterium | reverse complement strand
AGGTCGACACCCTGGTTCCAGGCAACCTCCGCGGCACAACCCAGCAGGCCAATCCCCAGCTGCACGTAGTGCTGGGCCCGGGTCGTCTCCTGGCACTGGCCACTCGGGTAGACAATCATATGCGGGATACTGCCGTTTCCGGCCCCGGCAACAGCATACCGGATCGTCTCCTCGAACATCTGCCTCTCATTGCAGTAAACCGCGATAGCCATGCGGGTCTGCAGGGCAGCAGTCTCCCAGTTTCCGTTGGCGAAGTATGCATAGTGCTCAATGGTCGGATCCCAGACATCGAGAAACCACTGACCACACCGTTTCGCTTCCGTCTCGGACCAGCCCGAGTCGGTATGGCGCAGGAGTTCGGCCGCGTTGACGAACATGAACCCCTGCAGGCCGGAGGCCAACACTCCATCTATCCCGGAGACCTTCTTGAGTGAACCTGCCCACGAGTTCAGGATGTGGATCGCTCTCTCCGCATGGGCCTTCTTCCCGGTAATGGCCCACATCAGTGCGTTTTGATAGACGGCGAGAGCATCGCTTTCCGTTTCGCCCTTGCGAATGTTGGGAGCCCGTCCCCACTCGGGGAAGGGACCCCGCATCCTGTAATCCGCCCTGGCGTATGGGCTGTCCTCCAGAATCTTGAAACCATCAAATATGGGTCCCTTCTTGGCAGCTACCGCCGTTCGAATGCGTTCAAGGTCCCATCTGCTGTGAAGCAGGCCGGGGTGGATGAACCGGCCCTGGGCCAGACTGCCCAGCACAACGAATCCAAGGAATACCCCTGATGAAACGAAAAAATTCATCCACCTCGAAAGGGTAGCTCGTGACATTTGAATCTCTGCTTTTATTGTTCCGGGGAACTATAAGCTCCCAACCTGACTCAGGAAAGTTCAGAGAACGAATCGAGTGCCCATGATGGCGCAACTGAAATGGAACCCATCATCCATGGGATCATTTGGACTCAAGCATCTCCTGAAACGGCCATGAAGGAAACTGTTCAACCAGAGCAACCGTCGGCAAAGGACATCACAAGATTCCGTTCCCGTGAAATCCCCGCCCCGTTCCAACGGAAGTGCGCACGACTTTCCCCCCTGCTCCCATTCGCCATGCACACCCGGGTTTTTCGACTGGAACCGCTGCTCCTGACCTTACTGCTCGCCAGCCCGGTCCGAACCGAGGCGGATCGACTTCCCCCTGCCTCCCGCCTCACCCTCGAACGGATCCACGGCACCGAGGAATTCAAGGAGAAACGATTTGAACTTCGCTGGCTGGAGGATGGCGGGCGCTACACCTTCCTCAGGAAGATCAAGAAGGGTGATCACAAGGGAAGTCAGGAGATCCGGCTTGCAACCGCCGGAAAGGATGACCAATCCCAACTCCTCGTCTCCGTCGGGGACCTGGTGCCCGAGGGTGCTGAGCAACCGTTGGCCATCGATGGATACTCCTTTTCTTCCGATCTTTCCCTGCTCCTGCTCTACACCAATTCGAAACGGGTCTGGCGCCGCAAATCCCGTGGTGATTACTGGATCCTCAACCGCACCAGCAAGAGCCTGCGCCAACTGGGTGGAGAGGACTCTGATCCTTCCTCCCTCATGTTTGCCAAGCTCAGCCCGGACGGAAAGCACGTGGCCTATGTCCGTGGTCCCGACATTCACCTGGAATCGCTGTCCGATCACACGATTCGCACCCTCACCACCAGCAACTCCAGCCAGGTCTTTAACGGACGCTTCGACTGGGTCTATGAGGAAGAACTGGGGATCCGGGATGGTTTCCGCTGGAGCCCCGACAGCCGCGCCATCGCTTACTGGCAGTTTGACGAGAGCGGTGTCCGCCGGCACACCATCCTGGACCACCTCTCCGGCCGCTACCCCGGGGTGACCAGGTTCGGCTATCCCAAGGTGGGACAGAAGAACGCTGCCTGTCGGGGGGGCGTGGTTGAGATCGACACCGGAAAGACCACCTGGCTCCAGGTCCCCGGGGATCCCCGCGAACATTACCTTGCACGCATGGAATGGGCCGGATCGGACAACTCCACTGAGCTGATCCTCCAGCAATTGAACCGGTCCCAGGACACAAAACTCGTCATGCTCGCGCAACGGCGGGACGGATCGGCGAGAACCATCCTCAAGGAGCACGACCCTGCCTGGGTCGTCATGCACAACGACCTCCACTGGGACCCGAAGGGAGCGAGCTTCACCTGGACAAGCGAGCGGGACGGCTGGGAGCAGCTCTACCGCGTCTCCCGGGACGGAAAGGAAATCACCAAGCTCACCCCGGGCGCATTCGATGTCGATCTCCAGCATGTCGACCGGGACGGACGCTGGGCCTACTTTCTCGCCTCTCCGGACAATCCGGCGCAGCGCTTTCTCTATCGGGTCGGCCTCGACGGCCAAGGGTTGACTCGATTGACTCCCGGGAAGGAGAAGCGCGGAACGCACTCTTATCGAATTTCACCCACCGGCGCTTTTGCAGTCTGGACCCGTTCCGATGCCGATACGCCATCGGTAACCAGCCTCATCAGCCTGCCTGATCACAGGGTGATCAAGGTCCTGGAGGACAACGTCGATCTCCACCGCAGGGTGGACGCTCTCAAACTCGCTCCCGTCGAGTTCTTCCAGGTCGAGATCGCGGAGGATATTCGCCTTCCTGCCCGGTGCATCAGGCCTCCCGACCTCGACCCCAAGCGCAAGTACCCCCTTCTCGTCTACGTCTACGGCGAACCGGCCGGACAGGTGGTGCGCGACAGCTGGGGGGGGCTCTGGCATCACATGCTGGCCCAGCAGGGGTATGTCATCATGAGTTTCGACAACCGGGGCAGCCGGTCTCCCCTCGGGCGTATCTGGCGTCGCGAGGCCTTCCGCAAGATCGGAATCCGCCCTCCCCGTGATCAGGCTGCCGCGGTGCGGAGCGTCCTCCGGGCACGCCCCTGGCTCGACCCCGAACGGGTGGGTTCCTGGGGATGGAGCGGTGGCGGCTCCATGAGCCTCAATGCCATCTTCAAATTCCCCGACCTCTACCAGACCGCCATCGCGGTGGCCTCTGTCCCGGACCAGCGGCACTACGACACCATCTATCAGGAACGCTACATGGGCCTGCCCACTGAAAACAGGAAGGCGTTCCACGATGGTTCCCCGATCAACTTCGCGCAGAACCTTGAGGGGAACCTTCTCCTCATCCATGGAGCCGCCGACGACAACTGCCACTACCAGACCTACCTGAAACTGGTGGACAAGCTCATCGAGCACAACAAGCCCTTTTCCATGATGACCTATCCACGTGGCACCCACTCAATCAACGAAGGCAAGAATGCACGCCGCCACGTTTACGAGACCATGACGCGTTTCCTGCACGAAAAGATGCCCCCGGGACCGCGCTGAGTCACAGCACCACTGCCATTCCATCCCGCCCTTCCTCAGGCCGGCGGACGCCAGATAGGATTGAGGCCTCGCTTGCAACATTCCGCGAGGTATGTAAGTTTTCGGCCATGCCCCGCGTGCGTGATCCCAAACGGACCCGACGCAAGGTGCTGGAAGCCAGCTACCGCGAGTTTTACCGGCACGGATTCCAGGGCGGGAGCATCAATCGTATCGTGACGGCGGCCGGTATCACCAAGGGCGCCCTGTTCCATCACTTTGCGGGCAAGAACGAGTTGGGCTATGCGGTTCTGGACGAATTCCTCACCCCCGCCGTCAAGAACTGGTGGGTGGAACCCCTGCAGGACGCCGGGGATCCGGTTCAGGCACTGCGCAACATCCTCAAGCGATTTCTCAAACGAATCGAGGAGGAGGATCCCAAGGCTGGCTTTCTCTTCAACGGTTGCCCGATCTGCAATTTCGCGGTGGAGATGTCTCCCCTCGACGAAGGGTTCCGCGAGCGTCTTGGCACCATCTACGACACCTGGCATTGTGCCATTTCCGAAGCCCTGGAACGTGGCCAGGCAACTGCAGTGGTCCGGTCGGATATCGACCCGACTGCGGAAGCCTCCTTCCTCGTCTCCATCATGGCGGGCAGCGCCAGCGTGGGAAAGGTGACCCAGCAAATGGCCTTCTTCCGCAACTGCATCAAGGTCGCTCAAACCCACGTCGAGAGCCTGGTCCCGTCCTAACCGGGAAGGAGATGCCGGAAGCTACCTCACAAATTTCTCAACCGCCTCGGCACACTTTCGTCCGTCCAGGGCAGCCGATACGATCCCTCCGGCGTAACCCGCACCTTCGCCACAGGGAAAGAGTCCGGCCACGCCCGGGTGTTGCAGGCTTGAGGAGTCCCGCGGAATACGCACGGGAGAGCTGCTTCGCGTCTCGAAACCCACCAGAAGGGCCTCCTCACTGAGATAGCCCTTCATCGATTTACCGAAGCGACGCAGCCCCTCCCGCAATCGAAGATCGATGAATTCCGGCAGGAGCTTTTCCAACCGGGCAGAACGCACCCCGGGAAAGTAACTCGTCCCGGGCAGATTCTGAGACTCGCGCTTCCTGAGGAAATCCACCAACCGCTGCGCGGGCGCGACCTGCCCTCCTCCCCCCGCCTTCTTGGCGGATTTCTCCACTTCCCGTTGCAGGGCCGGGCCAGCCAGCACTCCGTGTTCGGCTTGCCAGGGGACGGTGTCTTCAGGCTCGATACCGACCACGATCCCGCTGTTGGCGTAGGGCGAGTCCCGCCGCGAGAGCGACATGCCGTTCACCACCACCTCGTCGTTGGCAGTGGCACAGGGCACGATGAAGCCCCCGGGGCACATGCAGAACGAGTGCACGCTGCGACACTCCAGCGTGGTGGCAAGCCGGTAGCGGGCAGCGGGTAGCACCCCGGGGCGTTCCCTGCCGAGGTCGAGATGATACTGGATGCCGTCGATGAGCGGTTGAGGATGCTCGATACGCACTCCCATCGCGAAGGGCTTCTGTTCCAGGGACACGTCGTGTCGCAGCAGAAGGAGGTAGATGTCCCGGGCCGAATGTCCGGTCGCAAGGATCACACCCTCGCCACGAAACTCACGCCCGTCCGCCGTGGCCACCCCCTCCAGCCGCGATCCGACCTCGTCGAGAAGAAGTTCCTCCACTCTGCTCTGGAAATGCACCTCACCCCCCGCAGCCAGGATGGTCTCCCGCAATGCCTTCACCACGTTCGGGAGAAGATTCGAGCCAATGTGGGGATGCGCCTCCGTGAGAATCCCTGCGGGAGCCCCATGAGCGACCAGGGTTTCGTAGATCTCGCGCACTGGTCCGCGCTTGGTTGCGCGGGTATAAAGCTTCCCGTCAGAAAAGGTGCCCGCCCCGCCCTCACCATAGCAGTAATTCGAATCCTCGATCACGCGACCCTCGCGCAGGACAGGGGCGAGATCAAAGCGCCGAGCGGAAACATCCTTACCCCGTTCCAGGATGACCGGGCACAGGCCCAGTTGAATACAACGGAGGGCCGCAAAGATTCCTGCGGGTCCGCAACCCACGATCACAACCCGCCTGGCCTGCGGGGAAGGGCCCGGAAAAGAAAGCGGAACCGGTTCCTCCGGCGGTAACGGAGAATCGATCCCCACCAGCAGGCGCAGGCGAAAACGAACAGGCGCCTTGCGGGCATCGATGGACCTCTTGAGCAGTTCCACGCTCGCCACCCGGGCGGGTGGAAGATTCAACCTCCGGGCCACCGCCCGGCGCCAGGCCTCCTGATCGTCCCCCTTGTCGACAGCGAGGGTGATATCGACTTCGCACGAGTCACCCATCGCCTCACGTCCCGATTATCACCTTCTCCCCGTGCTCATTCACGTTCACGAAGGTGATCCGGGTGGTGAAGATGGGGTCGCCATCGCCTGCCTTGCCGAGGCACACCGTCACTTCATAGGTGACCGAGGTCGATCCCACCTGTTGTTGCTCGGATCGGATGGAGAGAATCGTCCCGTCGCGCACACTGTGGCGGAAGACCACCTCGTCCATCCCGATGGTGACAAAGCGACAGGCCGGAAAGTCGAGACTGGCGGCGATCCAGCTCGCCTCATCGACCCAGCGCAGCAGACGCCCGCCGAAGAGAAATCCATAGTGGTTGAGATCCTCGGGAAGGACGAGACGATGAGTTTCCATTCGGTTACGAGAGGCTCCAACTTTTCCGTCCCTGCTCCGCCACGGAAAAGCGACTTCGACGCTTCAGGAGACTGGCTGAATGAGGATGCGCTTGAGGCGCTCGTCGCTCCTCGGCGAAACGGTCTCCACCTCATCGTCATCGATCAGGGCATTATGCACGATTCGACGATGGTAGGCATTGAGGGGGCGCATCTTCATGGGTTTTCCGCTGTCCTTGGCCTTGTCGGCCAGTTCCCGCGCTGTGGTAATGAGTTTTTCCTCCTGGCGCACGCGGAAATGATCGCAGTCGATCCGGATGCGCGGCGGATCCTGCATCTTCTTCTGCAGGATCCGATTGACGAGATACTGCAGGTCGTCGAGGCGATCCCCGTGATTGCCGATGAGGAGATCGCTCTCCTCGGTAAGAACCTGCAGACAGGCCCCTTCCTCGCTTTCTTCCTCCTCGATGGTCACCTCATACCCAAGATGAGTGACCATTGCCTCGAGAATCTGGTGAGCTTCGGAGAGAGCTTCCATAGGGACAGCTTAGGAGGAGGGACGGCCCGGTCAAGCCGGGTGTCGCACTTCTCCCGGCCGGGCCACCAGGCCCTGCACGCGGGGCACGCTTATCCTCCCGTCCGTGGGCCGCGTTTCTTGGGCTTCTTGGGCCCGGGTCCACCCATCTGCTTCGCACGCATCTCCTTCTGTGTCTTCTGGGCCACCTCGGCGCGCTCCTGGAGACGCTGGAAGAATCCCTTCTTCTGCGCCCCCTTCTTCTTCTTGAGATCCGGTTCCGGCAGGCGCCGGGTGATCAACATCTGCACGATCGCGAAGATATTAGAGGTGGTCCAGTAGAGCGCCAGGGCAGAGGCAAAATTGTAGCAGAAGAAGAAAAAGATAACCGGCATCATCATGAAGAGACGCCGTTGCATCTTATCACCCGTCTTGGGCGTGAGGGCCATCTGCAGCACCATCGTGACAGCCATCACGGTGGGAAGGAGGTTCACCCCATCCCCGAGAAAGGGCAGTGAAAAGGGCAAGGTTGCCACCGTGTCCGGAAGGGCAAGGTCCTCAACCCAGAGGAAGGGTTGCTGGCGAAGCTCCACGGCATACTGCAGCATGATGTAGAACCCGAAAAAGATGGGGATCTGCACCAGCAGGGGCAGGCATCCGCCAAGCGGATTGATCCCATACTCCCGGTACATCTTCATCATCTCCTGATTCACGCGCCCAGGATCGTCGGCATACTTCTCCCGAAGTTCCTTCATCTCCGGCTGCAGCTTGGACATGCGCTTCATGGCGCGAGTCGACTTGTTCTGCAGAGGCCACATCGCAGCCCGGATGATGATGGTGAGCGTCACGATGGCAAAACCCCACCCCCAGGCGTCGAACATCCTGGAGAAGATCCCTGAGAAGAGCACATTCAGGAGCCAGTTGAGAACATAGCTGATCCCGCCGAACATGCCGTAATTCATCACCTTCCCGTAGTCCTCACCGGTCTTACGCAGCAGGAGGTTATTCTTGGGACCGAGGTAGAGATTGAAGGTCAATGACTCCTTGTTGTCTCCTTTCACACTGAGGGTCTCCTCCGGCAGGCTCATTCCCATCAGGATGGCCTCCACTTCTCCACCGCCCACCAGTTCGGGAAGCTTGACCACCTTGCGATTGCCCCAGACCCACGCATCGTAAGGTTTCTCGGGAGCAATGATGGTGGCAAAGAACTGATTGCTCACCCCGGCAAACCCGAGCATGCCAGCGTCGTCGCGAAAAGGGGGTTTTTTACCCTTCTTGAACCTGACGACCCGGCGTTTCTTGTAGTCTCCGCTCTTGTGATAGAAGAGGGTGATATGGCGCCCCCACTCGCCTTCCCAGAGAGGAGCGGCTATACCGGCGAAGAGCCCGTAATCGCTTAACTTGACCGGACTCTCTCCATGGTTCTCCAGTACAAGGTCGAGCTTGAGTCGATAGTCCCGACCTTCCATCTCCTCTTCTTCCAGCGTCCACTTCTTGCTGATATAGAGACCGCTCTCGGTCTTACCCAGAAAGGAGATGCTGTTTTCGGTATCGAGTTCCTTCTGGTGCTGGTAAACAATGTCGAGGTATTCGTCCACACCGGTAGTCAGGCGTCCAATGGGATGATCCCCCTCCTGGTTGAGACGGACCAGGTTCTCCTTGTCCTGCACGGCGTACTGGCCGCTCATCTCGGCATGCTTGATCCCCCCCCCAAAGGTCGTGAAGGTAAAGACGACATTCCCGGTTCTCAGGATGGCCGTCTCTTCTGCCACCACCGGTTCGGGTTCGGGTTCCAGCGGCGTTACCGACGGTTCCTCTGTCTCTTCAGGCTGGGGATCTCCCTCCGGCGCCTTCTCTTTTTCTTCAGCCGCCTGCGCCTGCTCGGTCTCTTTCCGCTCGCGCTCCTGCTCCAGCAGAGTCTCGCGGTTCTTCCCACTGAAATGCAGATTTACGGCCAGCCCCAGGCAGCACAACACGATGACGATCCAAGCCTTACGATCCAAAACGAGAGTCCTTTGCTACTTGAGGTGGGGTTCGGAGTCGAGAACGGAAGGGCGGGGACGGGATTCCCCGGAGCGGATACTGTCAGAGTCAGTCGCATCCTCCACGACCGGCGGGACGGGGTCATAACCACAACCCCCCCACGGATGACAGCGCAAAATCCTGCAAATCCCCAACCAGCTCCCCTTGAGTGATCCATGCCGCTCCACTGCCTGCAGGAAGTAATGCGAGCAACTGGGATCGTAGCGGCAGCTTGCTCCCCCTGAAACAGCATGCAAAACCGGGCGCAGAAACTTCTGGTAGCCACGAATGCCGAGCCGAATGACGCACTTCATCTGATTCTCTAGTTCCCTCTCAATCCAGGTTCTGTTCCTTAGGTTGATCCTCCTTCAGAATGCCAAGCCGCAGGGCCAGACGCAGCCAGTCGGCCTCCAGTTCCTGAAAGCTGGCTTCACCAGCCTTGTGGCGGGCAACCATGACAAGATACCGTCCGGATTCCAGTTTGTCACCGTGCTTGACCAGGATGGCGCGCAGGTGCCGACGGATCCGGTTGCGAACCACTGCTCTCCGAGCGGCCTGCCGGGAGGTGATCAGGCCGAACTTAAGAATTCCTGAATGGGAATGAGGCAGGGTCGCCATGACGAAATTGCGGGTGGCCAGGGACTCCCCGCCCTTCCTCACCGCGGCGAATTCTTCGCGCCGCGTCATGCTCAATCGGCGCGGCAGTCGCATGATTTCAGGGCGGACATGGCCCCGTTGCGGGCTCTCGGCCCGGACGGACCGTTACTTCCCGTGTTGAACGGTGTGCCGCTTGTAAGGCAGTTCCGCCCCCTTGGGCAGCAGGCGCTTACGACCCCTCTGGCGGCGATGCTTGAGAATGCCCCGCCCTGCCTTGGTGGCCATGCGGGCCCGGAAGCCGTGTTGGCGCTTGCGGACGCGTTTGGAGGGTTGATATGTGCGCTTGCTCATGGTTTTCAGGCGGTTCTGGGGCTGCGAACGCTACCGGGGGGCGGGAGACTATCCGCAGTTCCCCATTTGTCAATGCGTCAGGGGACTTTCCGGCTCCAAAACACCAAAAACCTGCCCCCGGGCCCATCCCCTATTAGCGATGGACGAATTCGCGGGAAATTCCCCGATCAAAGCTCCGTCCCAGGAGGTCCGGGCGAGAAATCCCGACTGGCGGAAGAAGCAGGCCGTACCCTGGCGAAACATTACGCGTCCCGGTCACTCCTCCATGAGGAAGCGACAGGCCTGTTCCATGTCCTTGTCACCACGCCCCGAGAGGTTCGCGATAATCACATCGCTCGCCGGTAGTTGCGGAGCAACCTTTGCAATGTAGGCAATGGCGTGAGCACTCTCCAGGGCCGGGATGATTCCTTCGATCTCGGAAAGTTCCTTGAAACCGGCCAGCGCCTCGTCATCGGTGGCGTAGGTGTATTCGACCCGTCCAAGTTCCTTGAGGAACGCGTGCTCGGGACCCACCGCGGGGTAGTCCAGTCCGGCACTCACGGAATGGGTAAGTTCGATTTGCCCGTCATCATCCGCCAGAAGCCAGGTCTTGGTCCCCTGCAGGACACCCAGTTTGCCACCCTGGAAGCGTGCCGCATGTTTCTCGGGCAGAATCCCCTCCCCACCCGCTTCCACCCCCACCATGCGGACCTCCTCATCCCCCAGGAAGGGGTGAAAGAGCCCAATTGCATTGGATCCCCCCCCAACACAGGCGACCAGAAGGTTGGGCAGGCGGCCTTCCTTGGCTAGAATCTGCTCGCGGGCCTCCCGGCCGATCACCCGGTGGAAGTCCCTCACCATCATGGGAAATGGATGAGAACCCAGGGCCGAGCCGAGAATGTAGTGCGTGTTCTCCACGGTGGCGGTCCAGTCACGCATTGCCTCGCTCACCGCCTCCTTGAGGGTGGCCTGGCCCGCGGTGACGGGCACCACCTTGGCCCCGAGCAGTTCCATGCGCTGCACATTGGGTGCCTGCCGCTCCATGTCGACCTGCCCCATGTATACGGTACAGTCGAGTCCAAACTTGGCGCACACCGTGGCGGTAGCCACCCCGTGCTGGCCGGCACCGGTTTCTGCGATAATGCGCTTCTTGCCCAGCCTCCTTGCCATGAGCGCCTGCCCAATCGCATTGTTGATCTTGTGGGCACCGGTGTGAAGGAGATCCTCCCGCTTGAGATACACCTTCGCTCCTCCCATCATCTCGCTCCACCGTCGAGCGTGATAAAGCGGGGTGGGCCGCCCGCAGTAATCCGTCAGGAGGGACTCGAACTCACGCTGGAATTCCTCGTCGTCCCGCGCCCGCTCGTACTCCTCCGCCAGTTCCTGCAAAGGCGCCATCAAGGTCTCGGGCACGAACATGCCACCATACTGCCCAAAGTGGCCGGTGGCGTCCGGAACGGATGGGAGCGAGCTCATGGTGGAAGCGTGCCGCGGCAGATCAAAAAGTCAAAGGTGGAAACTTCCACGGGGTCCCGGGCTCAGCTTATCTCATCACGGAGTCACTCCGCGGCCCCCCAGAAATTCCTCAACGAAGACGTTGCCGTGAAAGTCATCATCGTTCTCCAGGCAGTGGACCGGGACAGGGAGAAACTCGTTCAGGATACGACGATTGGTAGTCATCGCTACATGATGGTCCTCAGTCAGGTGGTTGAGAATCACAGCCAGGAGCTCCAGGCCCCGATCATGGATAGCACGTTCCGTCAGAAGAGTGTGATTGAGTGCTCCCAGGCGGTTGGCGGCCACCAGGATGACCGGCCACCCGAGAGCCTGGGCCAGATCGGCAAAGGTCTCCGCCTTGGTCATGGGCACCTCCCAACCACCGACACCCTCCATCAGGAGAACGTCATGGCGCTCCGCCAGCGCCTCGGCATGGGCCTGGATTTCGTCCAAGCTCACCAGTTTGCCCTCAAGTTCAGCCGCTACCGCGGGCGTGACCGGAGCCTGGTACCAGACCGGGTTGAGCGCCTCAATGGGCTCAGCATTTTCCGAGGCGGCCACCAGCAGTTCAGCATCAGTGCGTTCACCGCAGCACACCGACTTGTAACCCACCGCGTCCACCCCCGCTTTCCGCAGCGCGCGTACGAGCTGGCAGGTGACATAGGTCTTGCCGACCCCTGTATCTGTCCCGGTGACAAGAAAGGCATTTGGCATGGCTGAGGTGAATGTGTGGGAGTGGAAAAACGGGGAGAGATCAGAAGCAGCCCGGGGTCGATGCGATGCGCTCTTTTTTTCTCTTCACGCACCCGACGGAGGTCAATCCCGGTTCTCCTCGACCGGATCGCCCATGACGGCGTCATTCTTCTGGTATCCGTTAATCAGAAACCAGAGAGCGATCGCTGCCAGGAGCGATGCTATCTTGGGTATCCAATTGTTCTGGAACAACCTCTTCAGTAGCCTCTTGTTCATCACTATCGCCTTCTCTGTCGCTGAGGAAAATTTCTTCCAGTCGATCACGGAACTCATCTTCGTCCATGTTCCTCTCGATCCTGCCGTCCACACATATGGAGACCGCTCCCGTTTCTTCACTCACCACGATGGTCACCGCATCGCTCTCTTCGGTGAGTCCGATGGCAGCCCGATGACGCAGTCCCATGGAACGATCTCCGATCTCGGTCTGGCTCACCGAAAAGACGCAGGATGCTGCCACGATGCGCTCGCCGGAGAGAACTACACCACCATCATGCAGGGCCGTCTTGGGATGGAAAATGGTGAGAGCCAACTCGGAGCTCAGATCCCCGTTGATCTCCACCCCTGTTTCGATCTGATCCTTGAGCCCGATACTCCGCTCGATGGCGAAGAGGGCCCCATAACGCTTCTTGGAAAGCTGCCACACCGCATCCGCCAGGTTGCTGAGGAACTCCTCCTGCTGGGTAATGTTGAAGGACCACAGCCGGGAGCTCCCCAGACGGGCCAGGGCCATCCGCAATTCAGGCTGAAAAATGATCAGGAGGGCGAGGGCTGCCACCACCGCAACCCGCGTGATGATGAATTGCATCACCTCCAGTTGGAGAAGTTGGGACGCGAGGGTAAGAACCACGAAAATCATGGCCAGGCCCACCAGAATACGCGCCCCGCGGGTGGCTCGGAAGGTGCGGTAGAGCTGATAGATGAAGACCCAGAGAATCAGGATCTCCACCGCGCTTCGCCAGTACTCTTGCAGGAATTCTAACACTACCTCCACCTGATCCTAACGCGAAGCCTTGTTCAGGCAATGGTAATCGTCGGTGAGAGTCATTTCGAATCCCCGGCAGAAGGCGACTGTCATCCGCCACGATCGGAAGACGGGATTTACAGAAAATTACAAGTGAGGGCTTCTCCCTCCCCTCCTTCCTCCCTAGACTCCTCATCACATTCCAATGCCACCCTGCCCATGAAGATCCTTCCGCTTGCCACCACCCTGTCCCTCGGTCTCTGCAGCACTCCCACCCGCGCTGCTGAACCCAAGTTCGAAGCCCAGACCATCGACCCGCAGATTGCCATCGGCTACGGCCTGGCCCTCGGTGACGTTGACGGGGACGGTGACCAGGACATCCTCCTCGCCGACAAGCGCGACTTCTGGTGGTACGAGAATCCATCCTGGGAAAAGCACCTCTTCCACACTTTTCACAAGGGCGAGAAGCGCACCCAGCTTCGCGACAACGTCTGTATCGCGGCTCGTGATATCGATGGGGATGGCAAGGTTGAAGTCGCGGTGGGTGGTAACTGGAACCCCGGCAATACTGACAGCGAGGAACAGTCGGGATCCGTTCATTATCTCGGTTCCCTCGGCAAGGTGAAACCGGTACAACTAGCCCATGATCCCACCACCCACCGCATGAGATGGGTCCGCACCGGTGGGAAGAGCTTCGCCCTGGTGGTCCTGCCCTTGCATGGCCGCGGAAACCGGGGAGGCCAGGGCAAGGGGGTCAATGTTACCGCCTACATCCCACC
>DMYM01000291.1:1003-2030 GCA_003483645.1 Verrucomicrobiales bacterium | reverse complement strand
CACCGCCTACATCCCACCCGCCGATCCATCCGTTGGCAACTGGAAGACCGCCATCATCAACAACGAGCTCCACAAGACTCACAATTTCGACTCCGTGGAGGCAGGCAGGAATCGCGCCGCTTCGGTCTTCTCGCCGGACAACGTCGTGGTTGCAGGCGCGGAGGGCGCGAGGGCCATTTCCTACACCGGGGGAAAGTGGACCTCTTCGGATCTCGCATTTCCGGATATGAACGGTGGGGCAGGCGAACTCCGGATTGGTATTGTCAACCCAGCCTCCTACGCCTGTATCGAACCCATGCACGGGAATACGGTGGCAGTCTACGAGGTGGAAGGTGGACTGGGTGGAGCGAGCAGGTGGAAACGCACTGTCCTGGACAACTCCCTCAACCAGGGCCACGCCCTGGCATACGCCGACGTCCTCGGCACCAACAGTCTCCAGGTCATCGCCGGATGGCGCAACAAGAACAAGGAAGGAAAGGTCGGCATCAAACTCTATGCCAAGCACAAGGACGGCTCATGGACTGTCCACCTCATTGATGACAACAAGATGGCCTGTGAGGACCTCAAGGTCGCCGACCTCAACAAGGACGGAAAACTCGACATCATCGCCTGCGGCCGCGCCACCCGGAATGTCGTGATCTACTGGCAAAAGTAGTGGTGCCGCCACTGCCTGTGCATGGACAGCGGGCGACCTCAGGATGGATCATTGATTCCCGGCAGCCCGCCTCCAAGCACCGCCTCCGCCATGCGGAGCGCATCGCGGTTATCCCTTACCGCGTGCACGCGATGGAGCAGCACCCCCTGCAGACGAGCGACAGCCGTGAGGGCCACGGTGGGCCATTCCCGAAGAGCAGGTGAATCGTCGCCGAGAACCTTGCCAATGAAACTCTTGCGGGAGAGTCCGATAAGGAGCGGACGACCGCGCACAACCAACTCGTCAAGATGAGCAAGCAGGGCCAGGTTGTGATCCATGGCCTTGCCGAATCCGATCCCTGGATCGAAGCACAGGCACTCTGCGTCGATACCG
>DMYM01000291.1:501-666 GCA_003483645.1 Verrucomicrobiales bacterium | reverse complement strand
GGTGAGGGTCTCATAGCGCTCCTCAAAGAAGCAGCGAACTTCCCCCCCTACGTTGTCGTAGTGGGGACTGGTCTGCATCGTGCGTGGCTGTCCCTGCATGTGCATGACTACAAGACCGCATCCCGATTCACCACAGATGTCGATCATGCCTGCATCCCCTCGCAG
>DMYM01000291.1:0-164 GCA_003483645.1 Verrucomicrobiales bacterium | reverse complement strand
GAGACGTCGTTCACTATATCGGCGCCGGCTGCCAGGGCCTTCTGCGCCACTTCTGCTTTACTGGTATCAATCGAGATGAGCCCGTCCCACTCGGCCCGCAATGCCTCGATGATCGGAATCGTCCGGCGTAGTTCCTCGGATGTGGTGACTGGATCGGCACCCGG
>DMYM01000223.1 GCA_003483645.1 Verrucomicrobiales bacterium | reverse complement strand
GTCAAGAGCCTCTGCAACCTGGCGCTCATGACCGGCCACATTGGCCGGGAAGGCACCGGCATCAACCCGATGCGCGGACAAAACAACATCCAGGGCGCCGGTGACTGCGGCGCCATCCCCAACAACTACCCTGGCTTCCAGCTGGTGGACGACCCCGCCCACCAGGAGAAATTCGAACGCCTGTGGGGAACCAAGATCGACCTCGAGCGCGGGATGACCAAGGTGACCGCCCTCGAGCGCTGCGGTGAGAGCGTCTTCGGGATGATGATCAACGGCGAGAATACGCTCCTGAGCGATCCTGATCGCACCCACTGCCAGCACGCGCTGGAGAGCCTGGACCACCTTATCGTCATTGACCTCTTCCTCACCGAGACCGCCAAGCTGGCGCACGTGGTCCTGCCGGCGACCGCGTGGGCGGAGACCGACGGCGTCTGCACGAACACCGAGCGACGTGTCCAGCGGCTCCGCGCCGCCGTTCCCGCCCAGGGCGAGGCCATGCCGGACTGGTGGATCGTCAGCCAGATCGCGAAACGGCTCGGCTTTGAGGGCTTCGAATACGAATCGGCGGAGGATGTGTTCAACGAGCTGTGCCAGGTCTCGCCGCTGTACAACGGCCTCGATTGGGACCGCATCGAGAACAGCGAGTATCACTGGCCGGTGCCCACCAAGGACCATCCCGGGACGCCACGCCTGCACGAAAACGTTTTCGAAAACGGTCTCGGGATCTTCTCGTGCACCACCTACCGGGATCCAGCCGAGACCATCAACGACGAGTATCCCCTGTGGCTCACCACGGGACGTCGCTTGCAGAGCTACCACACCCATACCCAGACCGGTCGCGCTGGCGGGATGGAGTACTTCCTTCCGGGTGAGTCTCTGGAGATCCATCCCCACGACGTCACCCGCCTCGGTCTCACCGACGGCGAAACATGTCGCATGACGAGTCCTCGGGGCACCGTCGACATCATCGTGAAGGCGACGACCAAATCTCCCCCGGGAACGGTCTTCGCAAGCTTCAGCTTCAAGGACACCCCCGTGAACGCCCTGACCGGATCGGGCTACGACCCGACGACACACACGGCGGAGCTCAAGGTCTGCCCGGTCCGGGTCGAGCCCATCGCGACCGGATGAGTCCGGTCCACGGGCTCAATGATCGGACCCGGCTTCCCTTCCGGAAAGGTCACTTGAGGGTAACGCTGTGGGGCGCGCTGCCAACCTGAGCCTTTTGTGAGATAACGGTGTCGGGCGCGTGCTTGCCGGCCTTGACGATGAAGGCTTTGCCCTTGGGCGCACCCGGAGTGAACGTTTTTCCGTTGGCCCGCACCGTATAGAGAACCTCCCTGGTGGTTGCATCGATCAGTTGGACCACGGGATCTTCCACATCAAAGGTCAGTTCGCCGAGCGTTCCCCAGGAGGGAGGAGCATAATTGTCATACTGGGAGATGGTGCGGGGCCAGCCGGGATACTGCCTGGTGGCAGGGTTGGTAATGTCCACATTACGTGGCCAGCATTCCATCGTGATCTCGCGCTTCTTTGTATTCAGACGCACGATCCCGAATCCGGCTGAGCGCGTATTGAGGATATTCCCGGCGGGTTTCTTCGCGGGGTTGGCAGCGGCATAGTTGGTCACCTTGTTGTGGAAACCGTCGAGGTGGTCGCCGGTGTATCCGGGCGCGCCGGGCTCCCGGTTTACCCCGGGTTCAAGGGGCTCCCACCAGCGCAGGTAGAGGTTGGCGATGGAGGGAACACAGAAGGACCAGATGGCGTCGCGGTACTCATCCAGGCCATGGTGAAAGATGGTGCCGAGGTGCTGGTCGCCGGCGCAGTGAAAGGCAAAGCCCTTGCGGAGAGCCGCCAGTGCGCGGTGACGGCCGGTCTGGGGCCAGCCGTTGGAATCCATGTCGGCATGGAGCCGCCCGTTGGCCCCGCCATGGATGTGTGCTCCCCCGCAGAAGATGGTCGCCGAGAGGGCCACCTTCATGTCGGCGTGCCGCCAGTCCTGCGCCCACTTGTCGAGGAACTTGAGCTGGCGTTGCCCGAGGAGGACGGCACCTTCGACGTCGACGCTGGCAGGATCGTACTCGGGGTTGCGGATATGGTCCGGGCGCGGGCCCTGCTTGGGAACACGACCGGCCGGACCCGTCTTGAATTTGCGGTCTTCAAGGATGGCAAAATCGACCTTGCCCCAGTTCAGGTTGGTGAACCAGACCCCGATACCCTGGCCGATCTTGTGGGGATCGGTGGGATCGGGGAGGTGGCTGGTCTGTGCGCGTTCAACCTCCTGGACGTAGACCCCGGGCCGGGAGTAGCCGCCGTCGGAAGCGCCGCCGAGGGTTGAAACCTTGCCGCTTTCGCCCCAGAGGTTCGGCTGGCCCGCATCATGGTCATCGGGCAGGCAGAGGGTCGGCCGGTTCTTGATAATTTCGCCAAAGTCGCGGCCGAACTTGAGCCAGGCAGCATAGTGCTTGTGATGGTCGTAGACCTGGTCGCCCGAGAAGAACAGAACATCAGCGTCGACCTTTTTGATGTTGTTGATGATGTCCTGCCGGGAGATGTCGCCGCCGTGCGCCGGGTGGATGGAGTTCCCGGTAAAACTCGCCACGATAATTTCGTCCTTGTCGACCGGGTTCCTGCGGATGAGGCCCTTGTAGACAGATCCGGCACCATGCACGACGCGGTAGTGATGCGCCCTGGAGTCATCCCAGTTTTCGACGCGGAAGGGGGCCGTCCAGCCTTGCTCAATGGCGGTGGTCCTCGCCACTTCAATCCATTGGCCGCCTTTTTCGATCTCCAGGCGAACCGTCCTGCTGTCGCCCGCGACAAGGGGATAGAGTTGGGCGGTGAGCTTGAGGGTTTTGT
>DMYM01000412.1:5025-5196 GCA_003483645.1 Verrucomicrobiales bacterium | reverse complement strand
GAGGCTCCTTCCATCGCCACCGGCCCGTCTTCCGGAGCGAAGGCCACCGTTCGCTATATCATTGATCCAGAGGTATCGCCCGGAGTGGAGAACCTGATTCCCAATATGATCATTTCTCCCCCCGATTTCGAGGTGCGCGAGAAACCAACCGACTTTGAGATCATGCAGGCC
>DMYM01000412.1:0-4694 GCA_003483645.1 Verrucomicrobiales bacterium | reverse complement strand
AGGAACTGATCAGAGACCTCTACAGTGCCCGCCTGATCGAAAGAGAAGCCGAGGACCGACTCCGTCAGCACTACGAGCAATTCAACAATCCTCCCGAACCCGAATCCTCGCCCGAACCGGAGAAGACCCCCGAACCGGACCCCGAACCGGAAGACAAACCTGTCAAGAAACCTGAGGAAGAAGACATCTGTCCCTTCGACCAGTCCCTCCCCGACAGTCGCTAAGGCAAATGGCCTGAATCCTCTTCCCTCCCAAACCGACCCTCGCGCTACCAACTGTGGTAGCCGGTCTCCTTCGCTCTCCCAGAATGGGCTCAAGACTCGGTGGACCGTGCACTTGTGACCTCCCCTTCCCTCCGCTATTGTCCTCCACCCCAACCGATGAAACTCCCCTCCCCATCCCGGGCAGTCACCCTGCTCGCCCTTCTCCTCTTTCTGGCCGCCAACACCGGTCTGCTCCCCGCCGCGGACAGCGTTATCGTCTTCAATGAAGTCCACTACCATCCCGCGGACGAGGACAACGACACCGAATGGGTTGAACTGCACAGCCTGATGGGGGTCAATGTTGACATTTCGGATTGGGAACTCGAAGGCGGTATCAACTATCGCTTTGCCAACGGCACCGTCATTCCGGGCCACGGCTATCTCCTCGTGGCCGCCGATCCTTCTCACCCCTCGCTCGCAGGACGCGGCGCGCGGGGACCCTTCACTGGTCGGCTCGCCAACAACGGGGAAAGCATCCGACTGGTCAACAACAACGACCGGACGATGGACGAACTGAACTACGGGGACGACGGTGACTGGCCGGTGGGAGCCGACGGACTGGGATCAACCCTCTCCAAACGCAACGAACATACAGCCGAGTCCCGTCCCTTCAACTGGCTTGCCAGCCCGGAGACTGGCGGCACGCCCGGTCTCCCCAACTTTCCCGGTGACTCTCAGGGCGAGATCACTCACGACATCGTCTTCAGCGAGATCGCGGCTGGAGACGATCCCGGCTTCCAGGTCGAACTCACCAATGTGGGCTCCGATGGCATCACTCTCGACGGCTACCAGCTGCGCTCTTCAAGCGGCGCCACCCAGCAGGTCCCGGGTGGTCTGCTTCAACCGGGCGATCACCTGGCCATCACGCCCTCCTTCCCCGTCGCCGACGGTCACCGCCTTTCTCTTCTCCGACCCGGCACTGACACCCTGGCCGACGCCCGCGAGATCACCAACCGCCTGCGGGGACTCTCCAATGGGCGCTGGCTCTACCCTGACACTCCTACCTTCGGCGACCCCAACAGCTACTCCTTCAATACCGACATCGTGATCAACGAGATCATGTACAACCCACGGCCCCTGCCCGCCACGCAACCCTCCAGCCCTGATCTCCTCGTCGATTGGGACCATTTGTGGCGCTATAACGAGTCCGGCGGCAATCTCGGTAATCACTGGGAGAATTCGCCCCATCCGGAGGATGGCGAGACCTGGCTCTCCGGCCCTGGTCCGCTCGGAGTGGAGTCCGCCTCGTTGACCAACGCCATCGCAACTCCCCTCTCACCGCTCGATTCAAGGAATCCACGGACGATCACCTTCTATTTTGAAACAGATTTTGAAGTGAACGAACAACAGGAGCGTGACACCACCCAGCTTGAACTTTCCCACCAGATCGACGACGGGGCAATCTTCTATCTCAACGGGATCGAAATCGATCGCTACCAGGTCGGTGACGAACCGATCACCGCGTCCTCCACCTCGAGTGACACGGTGGGAAATGCAACGGTGATCACCACCATTCTACCCCCCTCCGCCCTGGCGGCCCTGCACCAGGGCGCCAACCGTCTTTCGGTGGAAGTCCACCAGACCAGCGCGAGCAGCTCGGACATCGTGATGGGACTGCAGTTGGTCGCCTCTCAGGAAGGCCTGCCCCTGCGCCGCTCCAGCGATCAATGGATAGAGCTCTACAACAAGGGCACGGAGGACCTGAGCCTGGGCGGCTGGCAGTTCAGCGACGGCATCTCCTTCGAGTTCCCCCCTGACACCGTCCTCCCCGCCGGGCAGTTCCTCGTGGTAGCCCGTGATGCCGCCTCCCTGGCCGCCAAGTATCCGGACCTCACCATCGCCGGAGAGTGGAATGGCGCTCTTTCGCGCAAGGGAGAGCGGGTGCGCCTCATTGACGCCAATAGAAATGTCGCCGACGAGGTCCGTTTCTCCGATGGTGGACGCTGGGCGGGGCGGGCCGATGCGGCAGGCTCCAGTCTCGAACTGCGTGACCCACATGCAGACAACAGCTCTCCGGAAGCCTGGGCTCCCAGCCTCGAGAATGCTCCCTGGCAGGAAATCACCTACCTGGGACGGGGCACCCTCACTCCCAGCAACGACCCGACCCAGTATAACGAGATGATCTTCGGACTCCTCGATGCGGGAGAGTTTCTCATCGATGACATCAGCGTGATCGAGTCTCCAAGCGGAACGCCTCGCGAACTCATTCAGAACGGCACATTCCAACGTGATTTCTCCTCCTGGCGCATGCGTGGCAACCATCGGCACGCCCGCGTAATAGTCGATCCCGATGACCCCGCAGACAGGGTTCTTCACGTGCGGGCCACGGGGGCCATGGAGCATATGCACAACCACGCCGAAACCACCCTCAAGTCCGGTGGCAGCTATGTCATCCTGAGCCCCTCCCTGGTCTACCAGATCAGTTTCCGCGCCCGGTGGATCAGCGGCTGCAACCAACTCAACACCCGTCTCTACTTCAACCGCATGCCGCGCACACACATCCTGGAGGCGCCCCAGGACTGCGGCACACCCGGAGCTCCCAATTCCCAGGCAGTTGCCAATGCCGGCCCCACCTACACCGGCCTCCGGCATTCCCCCGCCGTACCCGCGGCCAACGAATCGGCTACGGTCCATGCTGAGATTTCAGACCCCGACGGCATCGCCTCCGTGACGCTCTTCTACTCCATCAACGGGGCATCCTTCAGGAGCACGGCCATGACAGACCAGGGTAACGGACACTATAGCGGAACCGTTCCGCGCCAATCGGGCGGGCGCAAGACGCAATTCTATCTCGTGGCTGAAGACGCTCTCGGAGCCACTCAGTTCATTCCGGCCGGCGGACCCACGTCACGCGCCCTCATTCCCTGGGATGATGGACAGGCCAATCTCGACTTAGGTGCCTGCCAGCCCAACAACTTCCGCATCGTCATGACTGCCGATGACACCAGCTTCATGCACAATGTCACCGAAGTGATGAGCAACGACCGCCTCGGGTGCACGATCATCTACAATGAAAAGGATATCTACTACGACTGCGGAGTGCACCTCAAAGGCAGCCAGCGTGGCCGTGCCAAGGACGTCCGGGTGGGGTTCTCGGTAAGCTTCCCGGACAACCAGCCTTTTCTTGGAGCTCACAAAACCGTGGGGGTGGATCGCTCCGGGGCAGGCGACCAGTTCAGTCAGAAGGAGATCATGGTGAAGCACATCATCAATCGGGCAGGCGGCATCCCGGGCATGGAGGACGACCTGATCCGGGTCATCGCCCCCCGCTCAAATCACACCGGTTCCGCCATGCTCATCAAGTCACGTTTTGACGATGAATGGCTCGAAAACCAGTTTCCAGACGGTGAAGACGGCACTATTTTCGAGTATGAGCTCATCTACTACCCCACCAGCACCACCGGTGGAGTGGAGGGCCTCAAGCGCCCTAATCCCGATAGCGTGCGGGGTGTTTCCATGCGCCCGACCGGAGGGCGGCGCAACAAGGAAAACTATCGCTACCACTGGCAAATCGACAATAACAAGAACGCAGATGACTACGACGCCATCATCAATGCCCTCAACACCCTGGGCCTGAGCGGAACGTCCTTCCGGGACGCCTCCTACCGCGACCTTGACGTGGACCAGTGGCTCCGCTCCTTCGCCGCCCAGATCCTCTGTGGGATCGGAGACAACTACAGCAGTGGATCGCAGCACAACGCCCTCTTCTATGTCCGCCCCACCGACGGCCGGGTCCTCTACTTCCCCTGGGACATGGACTTTACCTTCAGTCGGGGAGCGTCCAGCAGCCTGACCCCCAACGGGGATCTGTCCAAACTCCTCTCCGCGAGTCCCGCCAACGAACGCGCCTACTACGGCCATCTCAAGGACATTATCGATACCGCCTTCAACACCCGCTACATGACCCGGTGGGCCAATCATTACTCGTGTTTCCTTCCTTCCGAGAACCTTGCGAACCATCTCGGTTACATCAACTCCCGCCGGAATCACGCCCTTAACGCAATCAACAGCGCAGTCTCCCAGATCCCCTTCCGCATCACTACCTCAGGAGGGACCACCACCAACGAACCGTTCATCGCACTCCAGGGTGATGCCTGGGTCGACGTCCGGGAAATCCGCCTCGCCGGCGCAACCGAACCCCTGTCTGTCATCTGGCTCGATGACAACAGCTGGGAAATCAATGTGCCGGTCAACCCCGGCCCCAATGCGATCGCCCTCCAGGCCATCGGCTTCCGCGGAGACATCCTGAGTGAACGGACCATCGACGTCACGGGAACCAGCGCCCTCGTTCCCGCAACCGCCACTACCCTCGCGATCTCTGAAGTGATGTACCATCCCGCCGCTCCCACCAGCGCCGAAATCCAGGCGGGATTCCCCGATCAGGATGACTTCGAGTTCATCGAGATCGTCAATCTCAGTGAAACCCTGACG
>DMYM01000478.1 GCA_003483645.1 Verrucomicrobiales bacterium | reverse complement strand
AAGCGGACGCTGGTGGTCTTGCCTCCCTGCTGGCCGACACCCCCCTTGTCCAGTCCGCCCCGCGCAACGAAACGGGTGTAGCCTTCCGGTAGATCGTATATGATGGTGGAGGGTGCGTGGGTGCCAATCCCGCAGGAGACGGGTTTGCCATCCACTACCATCTGCTGTCCACCGGCATTCCGGTTGATCTTGGCACTGCCCCACCCGGCAAAAGCCCCCTTCCACTTCAGCTCCGTCAATTTAAGGGTGCCCTTCGGGCCAACCAGGCGGGGCTCGATCCAGTCTGCCCAGTCACAGCCATAGCCGTCCCCGGTCTCGTCCACGACAAGGTAAAGCGACCGGGACCCCTTCAGGTCTACATCGATCGATACCGCATGCCCGGGTGTTCTCGAGGTGATCACCGGGCTCGTGTAAAGCGGTTTTGGTTTCTCGGCCCCGAGGGTTGCGCCGGCCAGCAAGGGAAGGAGGGGTAATGGCCACAGCGAGCATTTCATTGGCTCCAGTTTGCAGTAGAGTCGCCATCACGCAAGCCCCCCTCGCTGGTTTGGCTGAACAGTTGGTCATCTTTTCCGGTGATCTGCGCTTTCTTTCGAGCTTGGCGTTTCGAAGTGCAGGCCGCACGATCCGGCATGCGAGTGGATGGACGCCCCTATCGCACGGTTTGGAGCGATCCCGGCAAGGGAGTGGTATGCATCATCGACCAGCGGAATCTCCCATGGAATTTTGTCCTTAAGGACCTCGCTACCGTCGAAGAAACCGCTGTTGCCATCAGGGAGATGCACGTCCGCGGGGCCGGGTGCATCGGGGCCACCGCTGGTTATGGAATGTGGCTGGCGGCCCGGGAATCCAGTGGGTCCATGGAACGACTGGAACAACTCGCCGGACTCCTCACTGCTACCAGGCCCACCGCTCGAAACCTCTCATGGGCGGTCGAACGCCAACTCAAAGTTCTCAAAGACCTTTCGGCTGACCAGTGGAACCATGCCTCCTTGGCGGAGTCGGAGGCCATTGCCGACGAGGACGCCTCATGGTGTGAACGGATCGGGGAGTATGGCCTCCCCCTCCTGGCCGGCATCCACGAGGAGAAATCGAGCCAGGATCCGGTGCAGGTTCTCACCCACTGCAATGCCGGATGGCTCGCCTTCACCGACTGGGGGTCCGCCACCGCACCAATTTATGCGGCCCATCGCGCCGGGATTCCCATTCACGTCTGGGTCGACGAGACCCGACCCCGGAACCAGGGAGCCCGTCTCACGGCCTGGGAATTACAGCACGAGGGTATAGCCCATACGGTCATCGCTGATAATGCCGGTGGCCACCTCATGCAACACGGCAAGGTCGACATCGTGATTACCGGCGCCGATCGGACGACCTGCACCGGGGATGTCGCCAACAAGATCGGAACCTATCTCAAGGCTCTAGCCGCCCACGACAACGACATTCCCTTCTACGTCGCCCTGCCCTCTTCCACCTTCGACTGGGAATGCCGGGACGGGGTGCGGGGGATTCCTATTGAGGAGCGTGACGGGAGCGAGGTCTCCATCGTTGAAGGACGTACCAGCGAAGGAGTCGTCCAAGGGGTGAATCTCATCAACCCCGGCTCTCCGACTAGCAACTACGCCTTTGACGTGACGCCCTCACGCCTCGTGACCGGATTGATTACCGAGCGCGGGGTCTGTGATGCTACCGCGGAGGGGATTGCGGCCCTCTTCCCTTCAACCGCACGCAGGTGATGCCTGGCATTGTTCGCACCCTCAAGGATGGTTACTGGGATCACACCACCGTGATCCGCACCAGTGAGGGAACCCTCCGGGTCCGCAAGGAAAGCAGGGAGGCCGAGGCTCCGGGTCCGTGGGCGCGCGAGGCCCTCCGGAATGAGATCTCCTATCTGAAGAGTATTCCAGAGGCGGCCGGGGACTTCTTCCCGCCCCTTCTCTCCTCATGGGATGAACAGACAATCGGGTATGAGATTCCCTATTACCAGGATCGTCCCGATCTCGCCCGCCTCGTCCTGGCCGGGGTCCTTGATCCTGCCGATTGCGGAAAGATCCAGGGTCAACTCGCCGAAGCGGTTCTCGGTGGACTCCACTCCGCGGAGCAGGTGGGCGGCGCTCCCTTCTGCGCCCACCTTGAGGCAGTTCTCACGGAATCCATCGAGGCCCTTTCAGCCGTCGAAGCCTTCGAGCAGATTGTGAATGGGACTGACCTTTCCCTCGACGACCAACCAGTGACTGGTCTCCGGGTGTCCCTCGCCCGGCTCCATGCCTCCGGAATCCTCAAGCGCCTTGCCCGGGAACCTTCCGTCCGTCTTCACGGGGATCTCATCCTCGAGAACATGCTCTGGTCACCCCTGCTCCTCATCGACCCGGTTTCGGTCGCGGGACTGACGATGGGGCATCCCCTCTTCGATCTCGTCAAGCACGAGTCTTACGCCCGGGGAGAACTGTATGCCATCCGGGAGGAACTGGTCACTGCCTGCCGCCTCTCCGACGGCACCTACTCCTGCCAGATCCCGTGGGGCACCGAAGCCCTGCAACCCTTCGACCGGATTGACCTGACCACCGGATTCCGGAAGGAATTCATCAGGCAGCATGGCGAGATTGACCTGCACTTCTATCACCTCATTGACGCCTACTTCTCCCTCGTGATGGCCCGCAATACCACCGGGATCCATCAGTTTGCCC
>DMYM01000107.1:4238-13725 GCA_003483645.1 Verrucomicrobiales bacterium | reverse complement strand
GGGCCTGACCAAGTCCGGGATCGGAATCCACGGCACTGCCAGCCCTCGAACAATCGGGCGTTCTCTCAGTGCGGGCTGCATTCGTCTCGCCAACTGGGACGCCGCCCGCTTTCCCACCCTGGTGCGGCCCGGCGCGAAGGTGGTCATCCGGTGAGAAAGGCGGGGCATTGGGACATCGGGATTTGACACTCGGCAATTTGTGACCGGTCAGCGACAATTCCACCCGTGTCCGATCCTGTATCCGCTTCCACCCGGCCCATGGTGGACAAGGGTGCCATGGTGCGGGCGGTGCTCTACTCGATCGTGATCCTGATCCTGTATCTCGTGATCGATCTCTTTCTCATCGGAGGTCCCCTTCGAAAATCCTTAGCGCGCAAGGCGCCAAACAGCCCGGACGTGATCGAGGCCGCCAAGGGCGAGGGCGTTGTGGCCCGGATTCACTACCAGCCGATCCTGCTCACCCAGGTGGAGCGCCGGGTGGAGGAAACCCTGTGGCGGGCGGGGCGCAGTCTGGAGGGAATCCCGCGGGAAGAACGGCTCCTTCTCCGCCGAGCGGCCCTCAACGAACTGATCGACCTGCACCTGTTGCGAATCAAAGTGCGCTTCAGCCAGTCGGAGGTGCCTGTGTCCGAGGCGGAGATCGAGGACGAGTTGACTCACTTCACCCGGCGGTTTTCGAGTGAGGCGGCCTACCTCGCGTCCCTCGGGGAGCTGGGATGGAGCGAGAAGGAGATGCGTTACCGCATCGCGGCCCGGATCCAGCAGGAGAAGTATCTGGAGAACATGATCGAGATCGAGGTCAGTGAGAAGGAGGCGAAAGTCTGGTTTGAAGAAAACAGGCACCGCCTGGGCCAACCGGAGCGGGTGCGCGCACGGCACATCTTTCGCTCCACGGTGGGTCTGGAGGCGGAGACGGCCGAAGCGGTGGGAAGGAGCCTGCGGGAGACCCTGCACGAGCTGGCCAAGGGAGCGGAATTTGTCGGGCTGGCTCACCGGCTCAGCGAGGATGAACGGACCAGGGGCAAGGGGGGTGATCTCGGCTGGCTGCGGAGTGAGCGTGTTCCCGCTGACCTGCAGGAGGCGCTTTTTTCAGCAGAGGTCAGGAAGCCCGTCCTCGTCCGGAGCAAGATTGGATGGCACATCCTGGAGGTGCTGGAAAAGAAGACCGCCCGTGAGCGAGGTTTTGAGGAGGCGCGCGAAGAAGTCCTGGCCGCTCTGGAGGCCGTCAAACGACGGGATGGGCTCCGGGACTACCGCAAGGGGCTGCGGGAGCGGGAGAAAAAATACATCGAGGTTTTCTTCGATGTCCTGGAGCGTGGACTTTAAGGTTGCGAGCGGTGCACGGTTGTGAGATCCGGGCCGCGGGTTTCCCTGCCTGACCAAGAAAAAAGGCCGGCGTTCAAACGCCGGCCTTCTGTTCAGATTGAATGACGAAATACTCCCTAGCTGCCCGGCTGGGGCTGTTTCAGGAGGTCCGTGGGGCTTTCACCGTCCCATGCGTCGGCCTGGGCGGAAAGGATGTCCTTCTTGGATCCGTCCAGGACTTTGAGATCGGATGCACGCATGCGCATGGGCTTACAGGCCCCGTCGATACGCAGCACGATCACCTTGTTGTCCCAGGTGTCCGGATCCCACTCGGAGGTGTTATTCTTGTATCCGTCGAGAATGAGGGGGCGGCTGCCCGTGTCCAGGTTGGTCTGGTCGGTGATATAGGCCCAGTGAGTGTCACCTTCCTGAAGGACCTGGTCCGCTTGTACCCGTCCGCCTTCCTTGACCTTGTTATCCGGCTCGCCCTTGGACGCGACGGCCGAGTTCTTCACCCAGAAAATCGTCTCCGATTCGGTATCTCCGGAGAGAAACATCTGGCGGAAATAATCGTTGGAGTAGGTCGTTCCAGTTCCACCTTCAGAGACATACTCTGCGGTATCGTCGCTGGGATACTGGCCGTCAAAGTCAGTGGCGAAGGAATCCAGCGCCAGTTTGACTTGTTTTGCGTTATTGATGGCTTCCGCGAGGGCAGCACGCTTCAGAGCCTTGAAGATCTGAGGGGTTGCCATCGAGGCGAGGGCGACGATGATCGCAATCACCACAAGAAGTTCCACGAGAGTGAAGCCCTTGCGCCGGCTGCTTGTTGCAATGTTCATTTTGAATCCGGGGTTGTTTGTTCTGTTGTTTATATGTGTGCCACACCGTAACGCGGCACGGTTTTGTATGTGGGCACGTTGGAGTACACACCCTTGATTAGATCCTAACTTCAAGGACCTCCCGAACAAGAGGAAAAAGGTCAGGAAGTCTTAAAGGAGCTACCCAAAACGGGTAACGCTTCTTCGCTCGGTCGCCCGGTGGCCAGGATGGCTTCACTTTGTTTCCTGACAAGTTCTTCGATCCCTGTCCGCGAGAGTGTCAGCATGGCCTCCATTTCGGCTGCGGTGAAGATGTTCTCCTCGCCGCTTCCCTGCAGTTCAACGAAGTTACCGTCTTCAGTCATGACGACATTGAAGTCGACCGCTGCGTCCCGGTCTTCGGGATAGTTCAGATCAAGGATGGGTGAGCCTTCCCACACTCCGGCACTCACCGCCGCCACGAGCTGAGTGAGCGGGAACTCGGTCAGTCCCCCGGTTCCGAGGAGGCCGTTTAGCGCGATGGCGAGGGCCACGCAGCCACCGGTAATGGAGGCAGTGCGGGTGCCCCCATCGGCTTGCAGGACGTCGCAATCGACCCATACCGTCCGGGGGCCGAGTTTCTTGAGATCGGTCACGGCCCGTAGGGAGCGACCGATCAGGCGTTGAATTTCCGACGAGCGGCCATCGAGCTTGCCCCGGGCGACATCCCGCGTTTTCCGGTCGTGGGTGGAGTAGGGAAGCATGCTGTATTCCGCGGTGACCCAGCCTCCCGGCACGCCCTGGGCCTTCATCCAGCGGGGAACGTCCTCCTGCACGGTAGCGGCGCAGATGACACGGGTATTTCCGAAACTGACGAGGACCGAACCCGCGGCGTGGGGGGCGACGTTTGGAACGAAGGAAACGGGGCGGAGCTGGTCGGGTTCGCGACCGTCAGGACGGGGCATGGTCGCAGCGTAGCCCGGAGCCGGAAGGTCGCAAGGTGGGAAAATGGAAAGGTCGCACATTCCGACTTTCACACCGTTCGCCCGCTCCGCTAGGCTGCGCTTGTGGGGCAGGTCGCGGAAGACGTTGAAAAGTGGGGAGCCGATGTGATTTTCGGGCGGGCCCGGGGCTTGGGGGCGGCACTGACCCGGGTGTTGTTCAGGGGGCTCTCCCATGTCTATGGATGGATCGTACGGGTCCGGCTCAAAGCCTACCGCCAGCACTGGAAGGAGCAGGTCCAGTTGGGCACCATGGTGGTCAGCGTGGGCAATCTTACGGTGGGGGGGACGGGCAAGACGCCGGTGGTGGAACTGCTGGCCCGCGCCCTTCACAAACGGGGACGACGGGTGGCCATCCTGAGTCGCGGTTACAAGAGCCGGAAGCTCGACGAGCCGCAGCAGTGGAGGGAGCTCGGACTGGCCGAATGCGAGGCCCTGCCCAAGATCGTGAGCGACGGCAGCGGGGTGCGACTGGAGGCGGTTTACGCCGGGGACGAGCCTTACATGCTGGCCAAGAATCTCGAGGGCGTGCGGGTGGTGGTGGATAAGGATCGCGTGAACGGCGGGCGCTTCGCGGTAAGGGAGCTGGAAGCCGACACTCTCGTGCTCGACGACGGCCTGCAGTATCTTGCGCTCGATCACGAGTACGACCTCGTCCTCGTGGACCAGAACGCCCCGTTCGGAACGCAGGCCCGGGCCCTTCTGCCCCGGGGCACCCTGCGCGAACCCGCCCGGAACCTTTGCCGGGCCAGTCACATCATGATCACCAAGTGCCAGGGTCCGACCGACGAGGGGCTCCTCTCCCTTCTGCGCAGCTACAACCCGACCGCCGAGATCATGCAGACCACCCATGCCCCGCACTACCTCGAACGGGTCTTCGGGGGCGAGCGGCTGTCCCTTGAAAAGCTTCAGGGCAGGTATATCGCGGCCATCAGTGCCATTGCGGTGCCTGAGAGTTTCGAAAACCTCCTGCAAAAGCTCGGCGCCCAGGTCGAGTTTCATCGTACTTTTACCGATCATCACCCCTTCACCCAGCGCGAGATCGACCGCTTCATGACCCGTTGCGTCGAGCGCGACATCGAATTGATCGTCACGACCGAAAAGGATGCGGTGCGTTTTCCCCGGCCCAGCGAACTCGATGTGGACATCTACTTCCTCCGGATAGAGGTCGAGATCCTCGAGGGACAGGGGGTCTGGGATCGTTTCATCGACCACATTGTCGAACCGCGGCAGCGGGAGGTGTCGGACTGGGCCGAGGAGCGGCTCATCGTGGATCCCATAGGTTCTTGAGCCCACAGAGGTTGAGCCCTACCTTCCCTTTACAGCGAAAGCTGAGATCGGAAGATGCAGGAAACGGAATGGATCGTAAAGAAAGTGCCCGAGGGCGTGAGACCGGGCACCGGTTGTGATCGTGATCTGCCCGTTATCCTGCGGATCCTCCTGGCCCAGCGGGGCGTCATCGCGGATGATCAGCTGGAAACCTTCCTGCGTCCGCGTCTGGGCGATTTATGCGATCCCTTCGAGCTGCCCGAGATGGACATCGCGGTCCAGCGCATCCTGCAAGCCGTCGATAAGGGTGAGCGGACTTGTATCTTCGGGGACTACGATGTGGATGGAATCACCTCGGTTGTCATCCTGCGCAACCTTCTTTCGGCCTATGGCCTGGACCCTCAGACCTTTATCCCCATCCGCGGCCGGGAGGGTTACGGACTGAGTGACGCGGCCATCGATCGCTGCCTGGATACCGGGGCCAGGCCTTCGCTTCTGATCACGGTCGATTGTGGCACAGCCTCCGGGGCCCAGATCAAGCGCCTGACCGAACAGGGCATCGATGTTATCGTGGCTGATCATCACGAACCCGGATTGGTGGGGCGTCCCCCGGCAGTAGCAGTAGTCAATCCGAAGCTTGGTGACGACTATGGCTATCTCTGTTCCGCCGGGGTGGTTTTCAAGCTGGCCCATGCCCTGCTCAAGACGCGGCGTCTCCAGGAGGTGGATCTCAAGGAGTGGTTGGACCTGGTGGCGGTGGCGACGATTGCGGACATTGTGCCTCTGGTTGAGGAGAACCGCCTCCTGGTGCGCCACGGATTGCGGCGACTGCCGCAAACTCCCAATCACGGGTTGCGAGCCCTCATGGAAGTGAGCGGCATGAACGGGCACGCCACCAGTGGGGATGTGGGATTCCGGATTGGTCCGCGCATCAACGCCGCTGGGCGCATGGATGCGCCCGATGATGCTCTGGCCGCCCTCATGACCGACTCCGTGAAAGTGGCCGCCAGGCTGGCGGAGAAGCTGGACGACTACAACCGGCAGCGACAGAAACACGAGCAGCAGATGTACGAGGAGGCTCTGCAACAACTGGAGGAGAGCTTCGATGAGGACAAGGATCCGGTCATTGTGGTGGGATCGCGCCGTTGGCATCCCGGAGTGGTCGGCATCGTTGCTTCCCGCCTCATGCGCTACTACCACAGGCCCTCCTTCGTGGTTTCCTTTGATGAGGAAGGAATGGGCAAGGGGAGTGGCCGCAGCATCGAAGGCGTCTCCCTTGTCAAAGCCATCGACGCCTGTCGGTCGGTTCTGGAAGCGGGTGGCGGCCATCACATGGCGGCGGGGATCAGTCTGAGTGAAGCGAAGATGGAGGAGTTTCGCCAGGCCTTTGGTGACTACGTCGTGGCCAACACCACCGCGGAGGACCGCAAGCCACGAATCCACATCGACGCGGAGGTTCCCTTCGAGGATCTCTCTCTTGATTTTCTGCAGAGTTACGAACTTTTGCAGCCCTTCGGCTCGGGAAACCCGCAACCGGTGTTCATGTCGCGGGGGGTCTGGCTTACCGAGTCGCCGCGGCGCCTCAAGAATCGACATTTGCGGCTCTCCCTGCGGCAGGGGATCCAGGAGCGGGACGCGATGTATTTCGGAGCTGCCGACCGGGAACTCCCCGATCCTCCGTGGGATGTGGCCTTCACCATTGATCGAAACCTGTTCCGGGGACGGATTTCCCTGCAGATCAGTGTAAGGGAGATCCGGGCGGCGGAGTGAGCCGGGCCAATTGCACACTTGCGATCGTTACCGAATTGAAGAATGGGAGTGGCGTAGGATTCATGAGTGCCTGGAACAGCAGCCTCCCTCTCTCTTCCCTGGAGCCCTTTACCTCCAAGGAGGCGCAGGCTCTCGCGGCGGTGGAGATCCACACCGTCGGGGATCTCCTGGATTGGTTTCCCCGGCGCTACGAAGACCGGCGTCGTTTCGACGCCTTTCCGGCTCAGGCGAGCGGGGAGGCAGTGTGCCTGCAGGGCACGGTGGTGGATTCGGCCCGGAAACGCTTAGGAGGACGGCGCCAGTTTTACGAAATCGTGATCCAGGAAGGCGGGGACAACATTCTTGCCTCCAACAAGATCACCTGTCGCTGGTTCAACATGCCTTACGTGCACCGCATGGTGGCGGTGGGGCATGAAGTGGTGGTCTATGGCAAGCCCAAGGAGCAGGGGGGCCGCCTCCTCGTCGATCACCCGGAGTTTGAAGTGGTGCAGGCGGACGGAGGGTCCTCCATCCACCTCGAACGGATCGTTCCGATCTACCGGAATGTGACGGGTGTCCCGCAGCGGCGTCTGCGGGAATTGCTCCATGAGACGCTGGCGCGACTGGATCCCGCCAGCGTGGAAGGGCCCGATGGGATCAATTTGGGCCCCTCGCGCAGTGAGGCGTTGAGCACCGTGCACTTTCCGGATGAATTGGATCGGGTCCATGAAGCCCGGCGTTATTTTGCCCTCGAAGAGTTCTTCCTCCTGCAGGTGAACGTTCTGTGGCGGCGCCGACGGCATCTGGAGCATCCCGGGCGGGTGCAGGGTCGCAGGACCGGACTGCTCAGCGCCTTCCATGAGAGTCTGCCTTTCGACCTGACCGGGGCCCAGAAGCGCAGTGTGCACGAAATTACGGCGGACCTTCGCAGCGAACGTCCCATGAACCGCCTCCTGCAGGGTGACGTGGGTTCGGGGAAGACGTTCGTGGCCATGTGCGCGATGCTCCTGGCCGTGGAGTCGGGCAGCCAGGCCGTCCTGATGGCGCCGACCCAGATCCTGGCCGAGCAGCACTACCTCACCTTCCGGAAGTGGCTGGCGGCCCTCGATGTTCGCCTTGCGCTGGTAACCGGAGCGAAGAAGGAGAGTGATCACCTCGATCTGGAGGGTGAACCGCAGATTGTAATCGGCACCCATGCCCTTCTTTACGACAACGTGGACTTTCATGACCTGGGCCTCGTGGTCATCGATGAGCAGCACAAGTTCGGGGTGGCGCAGCGCGGAAGGCTTATCCAACAGGGGATCATGCCGGATGTGCTGGTCATGACCGCCACACCCATCCCGCGCACGCTGACGCTGACCATTTACGGCGATCTCGATGTCTCCGTGCTGGACGAGTTGCCGGCGGGTCGGGGCAGGATTATCACCGGTGTGCGGGAAAAGCCCAGGGTCACCGACGTCACCAGGTTCCTCAAGGAACAGCTCGGGAAGGGGAGGCAAGCCTACCTGGTGTATCCCCTGGTGGAGGAAAGTGGTGCGGTGAAGGCAGCGTCTGCGACAGGTGAATTCGAGAAGTGGCAGAAGAGGCTCGGGGACTACGAAGTCGGCCTCCTGCATGGGCAGCTGAAGCCGGAGGAGAAGGAGGAGATCATGACTCGCTTTCGAGACAACGAAATCCAGGTCCTGGTGGCCACCACGGTGGTGGAGGTGGGCGTGGATGTGCCCAATGCCAATGTGATGGTCATCTACAATGCCGAGCGATTCGGACTGGCCCAGTTGCACCAATTGCGGGGTCGCATCGGGCGGGGAAAGCATCAGAGCTTCTGCATCCTGGTAACGGACGGGAAGAACGAAGACGCCCTGCGGAAGCTCCGCGTGCTGGAGGAGACCGGTGACGGTTTCAAGATCGCGGAGGAAGATCTCGTCCTGCGCGGACCGGGGGAGGTTCTCGGGACGGCGCAGAGCGGCATGAGCGACCTGCGCTTCGTGGACTTCCTGGCCGACACCGAGCTGGTAAGGGAAGCAAGAGCGCTGGCGGAAGATCTGTTGGAACGGGATCCCGGCCTGGAGGGCTATCCGCAGTTACGGGCGAGAATAGAGGAGGAGAAAGGGGAAAAATAGGGGCCGGGGATAGTGGGAGCTGGCAGATCCCGATCCGGTTGCCGTAAAGGTGGAGCTAGCGCTCCAGAATCTCCACTTCGTAGCCGTCCGGGTCGGTGACGAAGGCCATCTTGTGATCACCGGAGGAGAACTTCTCGCGCCAGCCGCCCGGCCAGATTTCGATGCCGTCGTTCTCAAGCCTGTCGCAGTAATCGATGATGTCGGGGACGCCCACGCAGGTGTGCATGAGGTCCTCGGGAAATTTGACCTCGAATCCCGGCGAGTAAGTGAGTTCGAGGAAGTGCTCGTTTCCGGGGAGGTGGAGGAAGGCGAGCTTGTTGCCCTGGGGGGAGTCCTTGCGCTCTCCGAGTTCGAAGCCGAGCTTCCGGTAGAAGGCAATGGAGGCATCGGGGTCGGAGACCCGGATGCGGGTGTGGAGAAACTTGATCATTGAGGCAAGTAGCGGGAAGCCGGGAGCGAGTGGCAAGGAAAGAATCGCCTTTGAGGTGATTCCGCAAATCCCGGGACCCACCCCGGGCCTTCCTACCCGGTTGTGTGAGGATTGCCTCTTGCTACGCCCGGGACCCAGCAGTAGTTAAACGTTATCGCACTTCGGTCCTTCAGCCTGACGCTCGCGCTTCGCTATCTCAATCCGAAGCGGACCCATTTCTCGCTCATTACCCTGGTCTGTCTCCTGGGGGTGGCGGTGGGAGTGACGGTCCTCATCGTGGTTCTGGCAGTGATGGCCGGATTCGAGCGGGAGGTGAAGAGTCGGTTGCTGGGCTTCGCTCCCCATATCGAACTTGAGAAGATGGAGGGGGGCGAGAAGCAGCTCATATACAACTGGCGGGAGGTCAAGGCGCAGGTCGAGAAGGAGGAGGGCGTGGAGGAGGCCTACGCCCAGCTTCGGGACTTTACCATCCTGGAGAGGTTCGATCTCTTCTACCCGGTGGAGTACCGCGCAATCGACACCACCAACATGCGCCAGATGGCAGCCCTGGAAGAGCTGGTCCTCAAGGAAACGTATGGGGGCACCGCTGACATGGGACTTGATGAGAAGGCGGTGGTGGCAGAGTCGACGGCCAGGCAGTTCGGGATCGTGGTGGGAGACAAGATCCTGCTCCACTCCGCGCGCAACCTGCAGCAGCTGGCGGAAGCCTGGAAGATCACGGATCGGCCCCTCATTGCGAAGGAGCATGCCGGGATGTTTGAGCAGATCCGTAAGGATCTGCGCAACAAGATGACGGTGGAGAACACCAGGGAGGAT
>DMYM01000107.1:0-3936 GCA_003483645.1 Verrucomicrobiales bacterium | reverse complement strand
AGATGACGGTGGAAAACACCAGGGAGGATTTCGAACTGGAGCTCCTTGCGGGCATCTACGATTCCCTCGATGCAATCCGCCAGGAGAAGATCCGGGAGAGCGAACGCCAGGTTCTCAATACGATCCTGGTCATTTTCCAGGGGGGGCAAAAGAACGGGGATGGAGCGCGGTTTCTGCTTGAGCCGGGTTCGGTGGAGAAGGTGCTGGATCAATTCGACATCCTCAACAGGATGGACCGGGAGATTGAGGATGGACGGTTGTTGCGTGGCATGAAGGAAGTGGCCCTGCCCCGGGAACTGGAAGTGGTTGGGGTCTTCCGGACCAGCCAGCACGTGATGCATCCCGGTGTCTTCGTTCCGCTCGCCACCGGGCAGGAGTTGAAAAACATGGAGGGCGGGGTGGAGGCCCTGGGAGTTCGGGTGGATGATCCCTACCGGGTTGAACCAGTGCAGGCCCGGCTCGGGAAGGCCCTGGGTTCCACGTGGTCGGTGTTGAGCTGGAAGGATCAGAACCGGAACTGGGTAGAGCTCATCGCGCGCGAGCGCATGATGATGTACTTTGCACTCTCCTTCATCGTGCTGGTCTCCGCCTTCTGCATCATGGCTGTGATCTTCACCATCACCATCATGAAGAAGCAGGAGATCGGAGTCATGAAGGCCCTGGGAGCCACTCCTTTTCAGGTGGTTCGGGTCTTCACCTTGCAGGGATCGATTGTCGGGTTCATGGGTTCGCTGCTGGGTGTGGGGCTTGGCCTCCTGGTGGTGCATTTCCGGGATCCCATATACGAACTGCTCAAGAAGGTAGGCTTCGACATTTTTCCGGCCGACTTTCACGGGATCGATGGGCTGCCGGCCCACATCAATACCCAGGAGGTGATGATTGTGGGAGTGGGAGCCTTTCTCCTGTGTGTGGTAGCGGCACTGATCCCGGCCTTTCTTACCTCGCGACATGATCCTGCGCGCTGTCTCCGCAATTACTGAGGACTGAGGGGTTGCGTGATGGAAATCTGGATTGTTGAAGAGGGAAAAAAACGGGGGCCGTTCGAGACCTACCAGATCCGCGACCGTATTGAGGCAGGCGAACTTGCTGGGGATGAACTTTCCTGGCACAAGGACCAGAGCGGCTGGGTGAAGCTGCGGGAGATGGACGTCTTCCGGTCGGAGTTCGGGAAATCATGGGAAGAGTTGCACCGGGTCCTTCCTCCGCCTCTGCCGAGTCAGCCTTTTCCCTTCCTGCGGTTCTTTGCCCGGTGGTTTGATGTCTCGCTCTATCTCCTCCTTGTCTTCTCGCTGGTCCGATTCATCGGGCACAACCTCCTTGAGGCGGCTGTTGGCCCGTTTCTCTACCTCTACTTCCTGCCCTTCGTCTTCCTGGAGGCGGCCATTCTGCATCTCACCAAGACCACTCCGGGCAAGTTCCTCCTGGGGATCCGGGTGGTCACGCCGGAGGAACGGGCCCTCTCCCTGCAGGGGGCTCTGGCGCGCTCTTTGCGGACCTATATTGTTGGGCTCGGGCTCATGGTGCATCCGTTTCTAACCGGGATCTGTCACGTCTACTGCATCTGGTATCTCATGCGCTTCAACGTGGCGCCGTGGGACACGGTGACAAAAACCAGGGTGCGGGTGGTGGGGCCGCTTTTTCTTCCCGTTCTGCTCTTCACGGTGTTCTTCCTCATTATCCTGGTGCTGCTCGCCCTCGTCCTGAGGCCGACCTTTATCCAGATGCTGGAAATTGTGCGCGAGCTTGCGGCCTGAGTGAGTTGACTCTCCCGGAAGCTGTCTCAATACTCGCGCAAGACACTTATGCCCGGGACGGTTTATTTCGATCTGGAAACGCAACGCAGCTTTAACGACGTCGGGGGGGCCGCCAACCTCAGCAAGATGGGAGTCTCGGTAGGATGCTCCTTCTGCGCCGAGTCGGGGGAATACCGCGTCTATCCGGAAGATGAACTGGAGGACCTCGTTCAGCTTCTAACCATGGCGGATCTGGTTGTGGGCTACAACCACCTGCATTTCGACTACGGTGTGCTGGAAGGTTATACCGTGCTGGATCTCGGTTCGCGGACGGTGAATCTCGATCTCATGGCCGACTTGAAGGAGATCCTGGGCAGACGCATCGGGCTCGGGCAGGTGGCCACGGCCACCCTTGGGACCGGCAAGACCGCTGTGGGGGTGGACGCCCTCAAGTGGTGGCGCGAGCACCAGACCACCGGGAGCAACGAGCCTCTCATGAAGATCGCGGAATACTGTGCGTATGACGTGAAGGTCACCAAGTGCCTGCACGAGCACGGACGCGAACATGGCTACGTCAGATACGCCGATGGCTCTGGAATTGAGCAGAAAGTGGCAGTCAACTGGTAGGCTGGAATACCCCGAAATTCTTTCGATCAGCGGGCAGGAGTTGCCAGTTTCGCCATCGGGCCGCTTCCGTTACATCGGGCGACGCGCCCTGACGATGCAGAGGGTCTGTTCGTTGCAGTAGGGGCAGATGAAGGAATTGGTGAAGACGATATCGCAGGCGACGCGGAGGCGATGGCTGCCGAGCGAGCGTCTGGCGCGGCGGTTTCGCTGGGCGCCTGATCCACGGAGGACGTGACCGCGGCAGAGCGGGCAGTGAGCGGAAGAGGCAAAGGTCTTGTAGAGGATGAAGAGCACCAGGGAGGTCAAGATGCCGCATAACCCCAGAAGGGCGTGCGAATCCTTCTGGGTGCAGAGGGCATAGACCATGAGGGCGATGGAGAAGGAGAGGATGAAAAGCAGGAGGAGGAAGCTGATGGAACCGATCTTCATCGCCCGGGTCGAGCGGCGTGATGGAAGTTTATGCATATGAGGAAAAAGCGGAGGTAGTTTTTATGTAGCTGGAATGCCCTGTTATACCCATGGGGAGCGTTGACCGTGCAGATCTGGAACTGCCTGGAAGCCTGGAAATCCTTCCGGCGGATCAATAGACAGGGCTCCATGCAGAGGGGGTATCGGGGGGAGTCGCAAGCCCCTCTTCGGAGGATCCCCTTCGAAGGAGGCACCCTTCCCCCTCTTCATCGGAACGTCGGTCACCTTCTAGCCAAGACCCATCATTTGCAGAATCTTGAATACGACGAGGAGAAAGAAGGCAAAGAGCCCCCAGATGAAGTACTTCGCGGTAGCCTCAATAGATTCACGTGTCATGGTGTTGGCGCGGTATATAGCGTGGATCACGCTGGGGAGACAACGAAAATTCCCGGAAAGCATGCGAACAAGGGGTTGAGCCGGACGGCAGATTGCGCTTTAATATCGATGGGATGCCCTATCGGATGGATGATCGTCTGGAGCTGGCGCTGCGTGCGTCCAACGAGGGCATCTGGGACTGGAACATTACTACTGACGAGATCCACTATTCGGGGCGGATCCTGCGGTTCCTCGGGCGCAGGCGGGAGGAGATGCCCCACCTTTTTCGTGCGGTTGACCTGATTCACGAGGATGACCGGGACAACTTTATAGAGCGGCTCCGGAAGATTCTGCAGCCGGGCGCCGATAATCTTCTGGCAGTGGAACCCCGCATTCAGGTGACAAAGGGCGAGGGTGACTGGCATTGGTTTCGCATCCGCGGGGTGGTGGTTCGTGACGGGGAGGGACAGGCAGTGCGGATGGCAGGGTCGATGATCAATATTACGCCGCGGAAGCTGGTGGAGCAGGAGCTCCTGGAAGAGCGCCACCTCATGCGGTTGCTCATTGATAACGTTCCCCTCAACATCTATTTCAAGGATCGGGACTCGAAGTTCACCCTGGTCAACAAGTCGATGGCGAAGTGGAACGGCTTTGAGAGTCCCGAGGAGGTCATCGGCAAGAGCGACCACGACCTCTTTCGGGAGGATCATGCGGACGAGGCCTTGCGCGATGAGCAGCAGATCATCGACACCGGGCAGCCGATCCTGGGTTATGTCGAGAAGGAGACGACGCC
>DMYM01000394.1 GCA_003483645.1 Verrucomicrobiales bacterium | reverse complement strand
CCGCCAAGATCTTCGACGGATTTGAGGGAGACACCACCGCCCTCGTCAATGCCCTCACCTGGGGACCGGTCGGGGGACTCGATGCCTCGGTCCCTGGCCATCTCGTCGATCTGGGCGCAGGACAATTCACCCTCGTGCTCGCCGACGACGGTAGCGGCATGACGACCGTTACCGGTCTCTTCGATCCGGCTTCCAACGACGGGGACGCGCTCGGGGACGCCTGGGAGACCTTCTACTTCGGCAATCTCTCCCGCGATGGCACCCTCGACTTTGACAGCGACGGGCGCTCCGACTTGGAGGAATGGTCGGATCAGACTGATCCCTCCGACAGCGACAGCGACAACGACGGATTGACTGACGGACAGGAGGCGACTGCCGGAACCGATCCACTCGACAACGACAGCGACGACGACGGCTGGAACGATTCGGAGGAACTCACGGCCGGAACCGATCCCAACAACCCGGGCAACAATCCCGGAAACATCCCGCCCCCACCGCCGCCCATTCCGGTCTTCACCCCCAGCGTCCCGGGAAACCTGCGAGACAGCGTGGTCGTCTTCAACGAGATCCATTACCAGCCTTCGAGCGACGACTCTTCGCTCGAATTCGTCGAACTCTACAACCAGATGGCGATCGATATTGATCTCTCCAATTGGCGCATCGGTGGGATCGGCTATAACTTTCCCGAGGGGACGGTCCTGGGTGGCGGAGACTATCTCGTGGTGGCCAAGGATCCCGCCGCTCTGCAGGCGGCCACCGGTTACGCGGGCGCTTTCGGCCCGTATTCCGGGTTTCTCTCGAACTCCGGGGAACCCCTGCGGATCTTCACTCAGCAAGTGGCCTTCCGTACCTCGCCAGGCGGAAGGAGCCCGGGCGAGGTCTCCGACTCGCTCGAGGGGCGGCGCATCATGGACGAAATCGACTTCAGCGACCTCTACCCCTGGCCGGCGGGAGCGGACGGTTCCGGCGCGACCCTCGCCAAACTCGATCCCACCACCGGCAGCGCCCATCCAATCAACTGGGCGGCGAGCCGGGAGCAGAACGGCACGCCCGGTAGTGAGAATACCTTTGCGAACGTTCCTGCCCTCGCTTTCAACGAATCTTCCGCGACCACCGATGCCAATTTTCAAATCGAGCTCTATAACTACGGTACCATCCCGATTTTCCTCGGGGGAATGGTCGTCGCCTCCTCCGATCCTGCTAACGATGCCTATATCCTGCCGCCCGGCAACCTTGCCGCTGGAACCTATCTCACCATCGACGCCGCCACCCTCGGCTTCATACCAATCGACAACAACCGCCTCTTTCTTCACTCGATTGGCAAGGCCGCGCTCATCGATGCCGTGCGGTTGGACAACCGCGCCCTGGCCCGAAACCCGGAGGGCACGGGGCGCTGGCTGCGTCCGGACGTGCCGACATTCGGTGATGCAAACAGCTTCGCCTTCACCGACGACATCGTCATCAACGAGATCTTCTATCACGCCTACCCGCAGCGCGCGACCGGCGGCAAGCCGCCGTCGTTCGACGAAACGGTCGTGATCGACTTCGATGCGAGTTGGCGCTTCGAAGAAAACGCGGGATCAGTCGGACTCCCGGCCGGCTGGGAAGACGTCGCCCATCCCGCGTGGCCAAGCGGTCCGGGAATCCTCGCCCAGGAAACTTCCACTCTGGGTGAACCCATTCTCACCGATCTCGATCTCGCCCCGCCCACCGTGACCTACTACTTCGAAACGGACTTTGTCTACACGGGAAACCCCCTCGACGAAATGGTGGTGGAACATTACGTCGACGACGGCGCGATATTCTATCTCAATGGCGTCGAGCTCCATCGTTTCAACATAGGCGACGGCCCGGTCACCCCGGGCACGACCGCCTCCCCCGGCGTCGCGGATGCCAGGCTGGAAAGTTTTTCGGAGGCCAATCCCAATCTGATCGTGGGAACAAACCGCATCTCGATCGAGGTGCATCAATCCACGACCGGGAGCACTGATGTGGTCCTCGGCGCGCGGGTCACCCTTCGATCCCTCGCCCATTCCGCCAATCCACCTCTGCCTTATGCCGAACGCGACGAGGAATGGCTCGAACTTTACAACCGCGGGTCGACTCTTGTCGATCTCACCGGTTGGAAACTGGACGGCGGAATCGGTTACGACTTTCCGATCAACACGTCCATTCCGCCCGGTGGCTACCTCGTGGTCGCGAAAGACGCGGTCTCGCTGGCGGCTAAGCATCCGGGAATCGTGATCGTCGGCGATTTCTCCAACCGCCTCGGCAATGGGGCCGACTTGATCGTTCTCGAGGACCCGGTTGGAAATCCCGGGGATGAAGTGATTTACCACGACTCCGGCCACTGGCACGGCGCAGCCGACGGAGGGGGCTCCAGCCTCGAGTTGCGCGATCCGAATGCCGACAACACGAATGCTCAGTCGTGGGCGCCCAGCGATGAATCCCTCCGCACCAGCTGGCAGACCTATACCTATGAGGGCGTGCCCGAAAGCGACGGCCAGGGGAACAATGTCTATCACGAATTCCTGCTCGGTCTCCTCGACAGCGGGGAGCTCTTACTCGACGACGTGAGCGTAATTGAAAATCCAGGTGGGGCGAACATCGAATTCATCCAGAATGGCAGCTTCGAGCGGGACGCCGTGGGAGCCAACCCGGATAAGTGGCGTTGCATCGGCACCCACGGCAGCCACGGGCGAACTGTGGTGGTCAATGATCCCGATGACCCGGGCAACAAATGCCTGCACGTCGTGGCCACCGGCCCGACCGAGGACAAGCACAACAAGATCGAGACTACCTACGCGAATGGCCAGCAGATTGACGTGAGGCGACCCTACCTTATCACCTTTCGGGCCAAATGGCTGAGCGGTTCAAACCAGGTCAACACCCGGCTCTACTTCAGCTACCTGCAGCGCACTCAGCTCCTCGAAGTGGCGGAGGTCTGGGGCACTCCCGGTGCCCCGAACACCGCTCTGATCGCCAATGCCGGTCCCGCCATCTCGGGCTTCCAGCACGAACCCGTCGTTCCCGAAGCCGACGAGGGCGTCACCGTCTTTGCGAAAGCGGATGACCCCGATGACGTCACCAGCCTGACCCTCTTTTACTCGATCGATGACCGCAGACTTCAATCGCAGGCGATGACCACCGGTGGCGACGGCATCTACCGCGCCTCCCTGCGGCCCCAATCGGCCGGCCGGATCGTGCGCTTCTACGTGCGGGCCGAAGATGGCTCCGGCGCCGAGTCTTTCTACCCCCCAGATGCTGGCAAAGGAGGTGCCTTCTACAAGGTCCAGGATGGCCGCGCCAATACTTCCGGCGTCCGACACAACATCCGAATCGTAATGGCAGAAAACGATCGTCAGTTCCTCATGACCAACACGAACCGACTGAGCAATGCCCGCTTTCCGGTCACCGTGATCGAGGACGAGAGCATCGTCTACTACGATGTCGGCCTGCGTCTCAAGGGTAGCGCTTTTGGACGATTCAACGGATCCCACTACGGCTTCAATCTGCAGTTCCAGCCCGACAATCGTTTTCGCGGCGTGCACGATTCGATTTCCATCGAGCGCAGCCCTCCCCTCAAGGAGATGTTCGCCAAGCACCTCCTCAATCGTGCCGGGGGCGCCTATACCTCGTTCTACGATGACGTCGCGCAAATCTTGAATCCCACCACCAGTGACCGTTCGGTTGGCCTTCTTTCCATGGCGCGGCACACCGAATCCTATTTCGACAGTCTCTTCCCCAATGCGCCCACCTCCGGCACTCTCTTCAACCTGGAATTGCTCTACAATCCCAACGGGACGGATGGCGGACCCGAGGGATTGAAGCGGGGCAATCCCTACAATCACACCAACGGTCGCTACGAACTCCGGGACCGGGGCGACAACCAGGAACCCTACCGCTGGGGGTTCCAGATCCGCAACGCCCGCGGCCGCGACGACTACTCGAAAATAATTGCTCTTAACCAGGCGATCGGAAATCTCAGCGGCGCCGCCCTAAAAGCCGCGCTCGATCCACTCATCGACGTGGACCAGTGGATGCGAAGCTTTGCCATGATGTCCCTCAACGGAACCGACGACATTTACGGCCGCGTGTGGGAACATAACTTCCGCTTCTACTCCCGCCCCACCGATGAGAAGATCATGGTCTACCAGTGGGATCTCGATCGGAGTTTCCAGCTAAGTTCGAGCGCCTCCATTCCTCCGGGTGCCAATGTCGGCAAGGTCTTCAGCATTCCCGAGTACCGCCGCATCTTCAACGGCCACCTGCTCGATCTCATCGAATCCACATTCAACTCGACTTACCTGACACCCTGGGCGAGCCACCTTACGACCGCTACCGGCAACTCGCAGAACAGTCTGCCAGGTTACGTGACCAATCGCGCAAACTTTATCCTCTCTCAATTGCCGGACCGGATCCGACTCCGAATCACTACCAACGGCGGCGCCGATTTCTCCGAACCGGACAGTGTCGTGGACATTGCGGGCGACGGTTGGATCGACGTTTTCTCGATCGAGGTGAATGGCGCTCCCACCCCGGTCACCTGGACCGACGGCAACAGCTGGCGCATCACGGTTCCCCTCGCCGTCGGGGCAAACCCGCTCACCATCTCGGGCTACAACAATCGGGGCACGTTGGTTGGAAACGACTCCATCACGATCACCAATACGAGCACCGTGGACCTCGCCAATGCGAGCAACACCATCATCAGCGAGCTGCACTACCACCCCTCAAACCCGAGTGTGGCGGAACTCGATGCCGGCTTCACCGATCCCGACGCTTTCGAGTTCGTTGAGATCACAAATATTGGTGCCACCCACATCGATTTCACCGGCGTCAGTTTCTCCGACGGCATCACCTTCGACTTTCCCACCAGCACCGTTCTCGGGCCAAACGCAAAGCTGATCGTGGTCGCCAACCGGGCCGCCTTCGAACTCCGCTACGGGGCCGCCCTCGCCACCATCGCGGGGGAGTATTCCGGAAGCTTCCGCAACAGCGGCGAACACGTCCGTCTGGAAGCCGCGGACGATTC
>DMYM01000264.1:3321-4224 GCA_003483645.1 Verrucomicrobiales bacterium | reverse complement strand
GAGGATGGGATTGAAGCCCGCCAGCTCTTCCGCCGATGCCACCCGGCTGCTGGCCTCGATCCGTTTCGCGATCAGTGCCCGGATCGCCTCAATCAATGCGGGCTCGTTCCGGATGACGAGATCGAGTTCGGCCGCTTTCTGGAGGGAGAAGATGTTCATGTTGCAGGAACCGGTAAGAATCAGTTCATCATCGAAGAGGAGCAGCTTGGCATGGATCATGGTCCCGGTGAGATAGACCTCGATGGGGGCCCGGGTGTAGAGGTCGTGGATGGCCCAGTAATTGACGTCATTCCCGATGTTGGCTTCCCTGGAGAAGAGGACGGTGACGCGGACCCCCCGCCCGGCTGCGGCCACCAGGGCGTCAGCGAATTCGGGATCCCCGATGTAGGCCACCTCGATGTAGATCGACTCCCTGGCCTCCTCGATGAAACGCAGGACCTCCGGTTTGATCTCGAAAACCGACCCTCCCTCGTCGCGGTGGGTATTGCAGAGGAAGTCTATGTTGCGCTCCGGATCGTAGGGGGCTTCTCCCGCCATGCGTGTCCGCAGGCGCCGGGCGAGGTCGGGATCCTCAAGGGCCAGCATGTAATCGAAGTAGTTCTGGTGCCGGTCCTCGAGGTTGATGCTTCCGGTGACGATGAGCCGTTCATCGAAGATGTAGTACTTGGTGTGGGTCTTGTTGATCCACTCGATCGTGACATTGGGATGGGTCAGGAGGCGGGCTCCGAGCTCCTGGTCGTGTTCGTCCTCAACGAAGGTATCGGGAAAAGTGCGACCGATGATCTTGTAGACGATCCGCTTGAGGACAGGGATCCTGCGCGGGAAGAAGGATTTGCGGTTCATCTCGATGACCTCGCACATGATGGCCCCGATGTCCTTGATGATGCGGACCTTCACTCCACG
>DMYM01000264.1:2401-3004 GCA_003483645.1 Verrucomicrobiales bacterium | reverse complement strand
TCACTCCACGCTCGGCGGCGGCGAGAACCGCCTCTCCCACCCGCGTGCCCGCCTCATCCGAGCGCCAGACGTACATGAAGATCTCCACGCTTTCCCGGGCCTTTTCCAGTTCCGCCACCACGAGGTCGAAAGTGGGATCGGCCACCCGTTCCGGGGGAAAGGAGCCGGTCAGGGGAGGATGCAGGAGCTGGCAGTTAGTATTCATGTTTTAATGTTCAGGCTGGCTGCGCCGGGATGGCTCCATGTCTGAACACCGTATCCTGAATACGAAACACAAAAATGCAGAATCGGGGCCCCCGGGTGAGGAGCTTGATCGGGGCAGGGTGCCGAAGGTGGAGCGCATTCAGGATCGTGAATCGGGTTCTGGTCAATCCGGAAGGGGGGAAGACCTCGGCGGAGGTCAGGGGTGGCACATGCAATCCTGAGAAATTCGGAATTTGTGGTTTGAGATCGCGGGGGAGGGCACCCTACATTCTCCCCGCCTATGGGACGTGCATTTGAGTATCGACGGGCCGCCAAGGAGAAGCGGTGGGACAAGATGTCGAAGGTCTTCCCCAAGCTGGCGAGGACCATCACGATGGCGGCCAAGGAGGGAGGTTCGGA
>DMYM01000264.1:0-2155 GCA_003483645.1 Verrucomicrobiales bacterium | reverse complement strand
GGAGAAGCGGTGGGACGAGATGTCGAAGGTCTTCCCCAAGCTGGCGAGGACCATCACGATGGCGGTCAAGGAGGGAGGTCCGGACCCGGACAGCAACTCCAAGCTGCGCACCGCGATCCTGAATGCCAAGGCGCAGAACATGCCCAAGGACAACATTGAGACCGCCATCAAGCGGGCTGCGGGCAAGGACATGGCCGAGATCTCGGAGGTCAACTACGAGGCCAAGGGGCCGCATGGGGTGATGCTTTTCATCGAGACGGCCACCGATAACACGAACCGTACCATTTCCAACGTCCGCACCCCCATCAACAAGGCGGGCGGGGAAATCCTCAACAGCGGTTCGCTGCAGTTCCTCTTCGACCGCAAGGCCGTTATCCAGTTCGAGAGAAAGGAAGGGTGCGACCTTGAAGAAATCGAACTAGAGCTCATTGATCACGGCCTGGAGGAAATGGAGGAGAACGAGGGGACGGTGTTCGTCTACGGGGACTTCACCAATTTCGGTTCGCTCTCGCAGGGCTGCGAGAAACTCGGGATCGAAGTGAGCAAGGCCGGCCTGCAGCGCATTCCGAACAATCCGCAGGAGTTCAGCGAGGGCCAGCTCGACGAGATCGAGTCCCTGATCGACAAGCTGGAAGACGATGAGGATGTGCAGGCCGTCTACACCAACGTGGCGTAGTTCCTGCCGGTCCTCAGGCGGGGTGCACGGTGTAGCCGCCGGAGCGTTCGTCCGCTTCGAGCCGTAGCAGGCCGTTCTCTTCCGCCTCGAGGAGGACTTCATTGAAGGAACGGAAGCCGTGGGCGCGTTCGTTAAAGCCGGGGTTCCGCCTTTTGAGTGCCTGTTTGATCATGGAGCCCCAGATGGCTTCGTCGTTGCCCCGTTCCTCGAAGAGGGCCTCGAAAGTGTCGGCTACCTGCTCGAGAGCCTCCTCGGTGGTGGGGCCCTCAGAAGTCTTCCTCGCCGCGGTTTTCTTCTTGGCCGTCTTGCGGGTGGTCTGCTTTCTGGCCGCTTTCTTGGCCGGGGACTTGCGCACGAGGTCATCGTAGTAGATGAACTCGTCGCAGTTCCTGATGAAGAGGTCGGAACTGGAGTTCTTCACTCCCACCCCGATGACGGTCTTGGCGTTCTCGCGGAGCTTGCTGACGAGGGGGGAGAAATCCGAGTCCCCTGAGATAATGACAAAGGTGTCGACGTGGCCCTTGGCGTAACAGAGGTCGAGGGCGTCCACCACCATGCGGATATCGGCGGAATTCTTGCCCGACTGCCGGAAATGCGGGATTTCAATGAGTTCAAAGGCCGCGTCGTGCAGGTCCCGCTTGAATTCCTTGAAGCGTGAAAAGTCGCAGTAGGCCTTTTTCAGGACGATGTGCCCCTTGAGAAAGAGGCGCTCGAAGACCTTGGCGATGGAAAAGGTCGGATAGCGGGCGTCACGGGCGCCGATGGCGATGTTCTCCAGGTCGAGGAAGACCGCCATGGTGGCGTTGGGTGCGTTGTAGGAAGTGCTGATGGGTGAACTCTAGGGAAGCGGGGACCGGGGAGCAAGTAGTGAGCCCGTCTTTGCGTTGTCATGCCATGGCGGGGGCACGTTGCTGGCCTGCGGGCGCCGGGCAGGATGCCCTGACCATGGACGTGATCCGCCTCTACTTGTTCTTCTTCGGCCGGGCTTTCCCATATTCGATGCCCAGGTCGTTGGTGCGGATCGTCTGCAGCCTGGCCGCGAGGCGGTGCTGGAAGGATTGAGCGATCCTGGCGTGCGAGGGCTCTTCAGCCAGGTTGGTGAATTGTCCCGGGTCCTTCACCATGTCGAAAAGTTCTCTCCCACCGCCGGCATCCTCGCCGTACTGCAGGTAGGCCCAGTTCCTGTTTCGCAGGAGGAAGCCCTTGCGCATGGGCGCCACGCAGAAGGCCTCCTCACGCACCTTGTGCGAGGGATTGCCGAGCATCTTCGAGATGTCCTCCCCCTGCAGGCGGGCAGGCACATCCAGTCCGCAAAGGCTGGCGGTGGTGGGATAGAGATCCAGCAGTTCGACAAAGGAATGGCAGATCGCGGGTTTCTTCCCGGGGACCCTGATGATGAGGGGAACGCCCGCAGACTCGTCCCTGAGGCTGACCTTGGCCCAGAAGTCGTGTTCTCCGAGGTGGTAACCGTGGTCGCTG
>DMYM01000376.1 GCA_003483645.1 Verrucomicrobiales bacterium | reverse complement strand
ACCGTCACCGCATGGCGGCGTTTCCCCGGTTCGGCCCATGCGTCGGCACAACACTCCTTCCGGCACCCGGCCTGCGGATAGCCGGCGTCCTGGGCGATTCCCAGGACCACGAGGAAGGGGGCATCCCCGGGAGTGGTTTCTTCTTCATTCACCGCCCCGGAACGAAACATCGGAAGGAGGGCCGCTGCCAAGAAGAGAATCGAAACAAGGACAGGGAGATGCAATCGTGCCCGGCACATGTCCCGATCCTACCGGGTGCCGGTGGTTCGGAAAGGGAGAAGAGTTTGCACCGGGATCAGGCTGTCCCGGGTGCGCCCCTGCCTGCGGATTTCTCAGAGTCCCAGCTTGGCGAAGACCGGTCGCAGGGCGGCGGCCCAGACCTTGTAGCCCTCTGCGTTGGGGTGGACCCGGTCGGGCAGGAGCCCGGGCAGGGAGGCTCCATCGCTGCCGGCAAAGAGTTCATAGGTCTTGACCAGGGTCACCTGCGGATCGTCGGAGTAAGTGTTGGCATAGAGGGAGTTGATCCTGCGGATCTCCGCCACCGGCCGGTAGTTGTCCGGGGCACAGGGGAAGGTTTCGCAGAGTACGATGGGCATCTTCGGGTTGTGCTTTTTGAGCCGTTCGATGATGAGCTTCACGTTGCCGAAGACGATTTCCCCGTCCGCCTTCTCGGCGAGGTCGTTGGCGCCAATCATGAGGACCACCGCCCTGGGGTTGAGATTGAGGACGTCCTCCGGCAGGCGCACCAGCAGGCCCCGGCTGGTGTCTCCGCTGATGCCCCGGTTGGCCACCTTGAGCGGATCGAAGGCTCCGCCGAAATCGTCGCGCCAGCCCTGGGTGATGGAGTCGCCGAGGAAGACCACCGAGTTCTTCTGGGCCTCGGTCTTCTTCAGCCAGGAGCCGCGCCGGCTGCGCCAGACTCCCCGGAACCAGTCACTGCGCCGCAGGGGGCCGGCGCCGGGCAGTCCCTCGTCGCGGTCGGGAATCTTGAGAGGGTCGCGGGCGGTCGCCTGTCCGGCGCTCTGGGGCGAGCCGACCACGAACAGCAGCGAGAACATAATGGCGGTAATGCAGGTTGTCTCCCGGGCTTTCATCCTGGGCATTACTCAGGTCCGGATCTCCGGTTCGTCAAGCCTTGGAAAAGGAGGGAGGCGAGGGGACAGGACTTCCCCACGATGATTAGAGGCTCTCCACCACGATGTCCTGTGAAACGGTCAGGCCGGTTTCGGAGTCGGTGAGGGTGATCTCATGTCGACCGGGAACGAGGCAGACAGCGTTTCCATCAATGGAGAGGGTAGGGCTGGACCAGTGGGCACCCCGGGGGAGGTTACTGAGGAGTTGAAGGCGCCGCCCACCACTCGGGAGTTCCGGGTCGAGGAGATAGGAGGCGGTGGCCATGGGTGAAATGATGCGCGGAGAGAGATCGAGTGGTCGCTCCGCGGCCAGCACGAGGTCGTCACGGCGGTGGTTGTCGGCGCTGGAAAACCACTCGCGGTAGCGTTGGTCGATGAGGGCGCGGCCATCTCGATCATAGTCGGCCCTGCTCACGGGATCGGGAAGGCGCCGGGTGAGGGAGAGTTCGGAGGTGGCGAAGGGTTCCCCGGGCAGGGGGGCGGAGAGGTAGCGATGACCGTTACGACTGTCGATGATGATCCCGGTGATGCCGGCTGGTCGCTGGAGCCACCGGGGATCGCGTTTTTCGTGGAGGGTGAGCATGGTGCGCTTGAAGATGGGACCGGCTCCGCTCACTCCCGAGACGCCGCGCAGGGGCGTGTTGTCGAAGTTTCCCACCCACACCCCGACGGTGAGATCCCTGGTGAAGCCTACACACCAGTTGTCGCGGAAGTCGGATGAGGTGCCGGTCTTGACCGCGGCCTTGAAGGGAAGGCGGAGCGTGGACTGGGCACCGAAGGCAGAGGAGCGCGCGGCATTGTCGCTGAGGATGTCAGCGATGAGGTAGGACGCCTGGGGCGTTGCAATGCGGGAATCTGAATCGGGGACGGGAGAGTGATCAGCGTGAAAGGTCAGGGTGGCTGGCTTGAAGGTGCCGAGACGGGCAAGGGTGGCGTAGGCGTTGGTCAGTTCGAGGAGCCTGACTTCGGCATTTCCGATGGTGAGACCGAGACCATATTCGGCGGCAGGTTTGTCGAGGGTGCGAATGCCGGTCCGGACGAGAAGATCATACAGGGGGGCCGGTCCCCCGATATCGTTCAGGGTGCGCATGGCGGAGACGTTGAGTGAATTGGCGAGGGCGTAACGGATCGTGACCGGGCCGTAGTGTTTGTGGTCGTAGTTGACCGGCAGATCGAGGCCCTCCTCGGTGCGGTAGGGGGTGGGAATATCCGCAATGATGCTGCCAGGGAAGAGGCCGCGCCGCTCGAAGGCGAGGAGGTAGGTGAAGGGCTTGAGGGTGGATCCTGCGGAGCGGGGCGAGCGTGTTCCGTCGATCTGGCCTCCCCGCGGATCGTGGAAATCTCCCGAGCCGACCAGGGAGAGAACCTCTCCGGAGGCATTATCGATCACGACCACGGCAGCGTGGTGGGCGTTGGATTCCCGTAGTCGGGCCAGTTCCTCCCGCACGATTCCGGTGACCCTGCCCTGCAGGGTGGCATCGAGGGTGGTGCGGATCGACTGGTGTCGGTCGCGCAGGGAAGAGGCCACGTGGGGGGCCATTTCCTCGTGCTGCGCCCGGTGGAGGTTGAGGGGCTCCTGCTTGGCGATTTCGATCTGCCGGGAACCGTAGTCCCGTTCCTCCGCAAGGCGGTCGAGGATCCAGTTGCGGCGTTGCAGGGCGGAGTCCGCATTCTGGACGGGATTGTGCAGGCTGGGAGACTGGGGAAGACCGGCGAGGAGGGCGCACTCGGCAAGGGAGAGGTCACCGAGTGGCTTGCCGAAGTAGAATCGTGCCGCCTCCCGGCATCCCTGTCGGTGGTTGCCGTAGTCAAGCCGGTTGAAGTAGGCGGTAAGGATTTCCTGCTTGGACCAGCGGTATTCAAGATGGCGGGCGATAAGGCTTTCGCGGATCTTGGTGAGAATGTTGCGCTCGGCCGGGGCGGAACTGATCTTCACCAGCTGCTGGGTGATGGTGGAGGCTCCCGAAACGATCCGGCGATTGCGAAGGAGATCGTGCGTGGCCCGTGCGGTGGCAAGGTAGTCCATGCCGTCGTGGGTGAAGAAGCGCTTGTCTTCCGCGACCAGGGTGGCGTCGAGAAGAGCGGACGGGATTTCCTTCAGGGAGACCGGTTGATGGCGGAAGAAGTCTGCCCGCGGGACATCATCGAGCACCACCCCGCGGCGGTCGAGAATCCGCGGGGAGGGCCCCGGATCCGACTCCAGGGAGGCCGGTAGTTCGAAGCCGAGGGGAAGGAGGCCCCAGGCAATCAGTCCCAGGGAGGCCGCCAGGAAACCGTGGTGTCCTTTTCTTCCTGTCTGCCGGATCCCTGCCCACGACGAGGCGCAGGATGGGCAGGGGCGGGACCATGGAAGAAAAACCATCATGACGACAATCGTCCGTGAGTTAACGGGCGGCGGTGTGGAGCGGGTTGGGGGTGGTGAACTTGTGACTTGCCGAGAGTGCGAAGAATTCCGGTTCGTACATGGCCTCCACCTTGGCGGGCGGAGCGACCACGGAGCCCGCGGAGGTCACGCGGGCATGGTAGGAGACGGTGTAGCTTCCCGAGCGCGGGAGGGAGTCGATAAAGAAGAGGACGCGATCGTCGCGAAGTTCCTCATGCGAAACCTCCCAGTCGTTCTCCTGCTCCAGACGACCGGCCTGGCTGGCGAAGGCAGTATTGACGGCCTCAAAAATGGAGGGAAGGGGATCATCGATGACGAGGTAGACGGTCTCGTCGCGGGGCATGGTGACCTGCAGTTCCACGCGCACGAGGTCTCCCACCGCTGGTTGGTCCAGTCGTTCTTCCTTGCCGTCGGGGAGCACGCGGTGGTAGCGGCGCAGGATCTGCAGGCCGTTGCTGGAGACGGCCTGCTGCGGGGCAAGCGCGGGCTTGGAAGCAAGCTTGACCCGTGCGAAACCGCCTGTGGAAGTCGTCGCCCGGGCCTTGAAGCCTTCATGCAGGGGGACGCGCAGGACCCTGGAGGGAGACCTGTCGTCGAGGGTGAACTGCTGGCGGCCTTCGTCGGTTTCAAGGGTGATGACCGGTGGCGCGCTCAAGGTTTCCACCCGGCGGGCATACTCGCCCAGGGCGAAAACGGTCCAGGCATTGCTCCAGGTGTTCCCCCAGTGGCCCGAGCGCCGACCGCGGGACTTGATGATCCTGGAGATCGCTTCATCACAATCAGGGGATTCGGGGTCAATGTTGACGAGAGCGAGCAACCGGTGAGCTGCGGTTGGCTCGGAGCTCATGAAATGGCGGTCGCCTTTTCTGGGCTGTCCCTTCAGGGCGAGGATCTCCCGGGCCTGCCCGGCGGCGTTGTCAGCGCCTGACCTGGCCACCGCGAGCGCGAGGAAGTTGAGGGCATTGGGGGTGAGGCGCTCCGGGTTCTCGAGGAGCTTGTTGTGGTAGGCCACCTGGGGCTTTCCGGCGAGTGCGAGGGTGAAGCAGCTCTGGCAGGCGGTCTCGATCTCCCACCAGTGCTCCGCCTCGCCGATTCCGCGCAGTTCATCGGCCAGGTAGCGGCGTAGTCCTTTCAGGACGCTTTCCGGGACGTTGGCCCCGGCTTCCCTGCAGAGGAGGAGGGCCATCCCTCCATAGGCGGAGGCCCAGAGTTCGGAGTGGTCGCTGCTGGACCAGTAGGCAAAGCCGCCGTCGTCGCATTGCATCGAGATGAGCCTGTCCGCCCCGGCCTGAATGTTGCGGCGGATCTCCTTCTCGGTCTTGTTCCGGAAGGTGGGGGCGATATTGCGCAGGTTGAGGGCGGCAATCCAGGGGATGGTGCTGGAGGTGGTTTGCTCCAGGCAGCCGTAGGGGTAGCGGAGGAGAAAATCGAGCGCCCCACCGGCCTCGAGGAGGACAGAGCGCCCGAACTCCAGTTCGATTTCACCACGACCTTCGAGCAGTTCCCTGGAGAGGCCTTCCAGCATGTTGTATCCGGCGCTCGGTTCCTCGAACTTGATGAACCGGTTCTCTCTCAGCAGGGGCATGGGATACTCGATCGCGAAGTTGCTGGCCACCGCGTCGGAGAGTTCCCGGCGCAGCTTTTCATCGAGAGCGGCTTCGTCGAGGGAGCGCGGGGTGGCAGTCCACTGCCAGTCCGTCTGCCCGGTTTCACCAAAGGACAGGTCAAAGGTGACGGTGGCGTCGCTATCGGCGGGGATGGTGATGGACTTCGTCTCCGTCTTTTCACCGTGCTCGACAAATTTCGTGATACTCCCGATCTTGAGAGAAATGTCCCAGGTTCCCGTGTAGGAGGTGGCGTTCTGCACGAGGACCTTGGGCTGCAGGCGGTCTCCCTGGTGGGCAAAGCGTGGAGTGGAGGGCTCCAGCATGAGGGGTTTTTTCACGGTGAACTCGGAGACCTCCCGGCCGAAGTGAGTCGATCCGTGGTGGGCCACTGCGATGACCCGGTAGCGGGTGAGGGTGTCCGGGGAAGTGAACTGCACCTTGAAGCGACCCTCCTCGTTGGTCGCCAGGACGGGCATCCAGACCGCGCAGGGATTGAAGTCCTTGCGCAGTTCCGGTCCCTCCAGGCTGTCGAACTCGCCTGCTCCACCACCTCCAATGAAGAAGCCCTTGTTGAAGGTGTGGCGTTGTTCGGGATCCTCGGAGAGGATCTTTCCGAGGGAGGTGCCTGCTTCGGTGCGAAGACTGCGAGGTGCGTAGAAGTGCCCGACGGGATCGGGATTGGTGTAACCGGCCACTGCGAGAGTACCTTCGTCTTCAGCATAAACGGTGATTTCGGCCCCGCTGACGGGATTACCCGCGTGGTCACGGACCAGTCCTTCGATGGCGACCTCCTCGCCGGGGCGGTGGTAGTTTCCCGGAATCTTGAGAGCGACCTGCAGGCGCTCCTTCACGACCTCGACGGCGAGCTCACAATAGCCGAGGCGGAGGATGGGTTCCTTGTGTTTGCGCAGGTTGTCCTGCGATCCCTTGATCACCAGGACGGAGACAAACGCGTTGGGTGCGTCCTCGTCAGTGAGGGGAATTTCCACCACCGGGTTTTCAGCGGTGAGCTTTTTCAGCATGTGGCGATGAACCCCTTCACGTTCAAGGGTTACGAGGGCGGTCCCCTCGATGGGAGACTGCACGAGGATGCGTGCGGTTTCGCCCGGGCGGTAGCGCTTCTTCTCGGGCACCAGCTTGATGAGTATTCCGTTTTCATAGGCCCAGGGGTATTCCTTGGAGCCGTAGACGTGCTGGGTGACGGCGGTGCGGATGGGGCGCCCCTTGGGATCGCTTCCGGACAGGGTGAGGATGTAGTTCCCCGCGTGTTCGGGTTTGAAGGGCAGGACCGAACCACCGCCGGCAGCTTCTCCCGGATTGATCTGGAAGGGCTGGTTCTCGATGACGGTTTCGATCCTCTTCTCGTTGCGCACCGCGATCGTTCCGCTTGCGGTCCTGGTCTTGATCTGCTCGTGGATTTCGCGCTCGATCCTGAGAGTGAACTCAACCGGATCACCGGTGAGCGGTTTGCCGTCGGCGTCCACCGCCACGGCACGCAGTTCAATCTCGTCGCCCACCCGCACAAGCTTGTCGAGGCGGGAAATGCCCACGTAGTAATCGGAGCTGTGCACGGTGGTGGCGGCTTTGGCAGAGAGGGTCTGATTACGTTGATCGCGTATTTCACTCGTCACGCTCACCGTGCGCGGGGAGGGAAAATCGATCTCCGCGAGATCGAACGTGAGGCTCGCGAAACCATCCTGATCAAGGGTGGCGGTTCCATTCCTGGTGCCGAAGGACCGGCGATAGGATCCTTCACCGTAGCCGAAGTAGTGAGACCAGTAGTAGGCGTCGTGGGCGCGGTGGTCACAGAAGAGGTAGTCGCGGAACCGGGCGGGGTAGAATCCAGCTTCCCGGCTGCGATAAAACCACTCCACGGCGGCTTCGGCGACCGGTTGTCCCTGGAAGTAGCTGGCCTTGAGTGAAAGGGTCACCTTGTCGGTGCTCCCGGAGTTCACGAATCCGGCTTTCGTCTCGAAGGCGTTGCGGCGGAAGTCCTGCACCGCGATGTTGTGGATGAAACGGGCGCTGTTGAGGTGAGCATTCCTGGTGTGCCAGCTGTCCATCTCCTCGGCCGCCGCGATCTCCTCGGGCCAGAGCAGTTCCAGGCTGAAATATCCCACCGTCCGTGCCGGCAGGGTGAAGCTGTGATCGAAGCTGCCCTTGTCGGAGAGCGTGATGTCCCGTTCCTCGAGGATGCGGTCGGAGGAATCCCGGATCACGAGTTGGGCCCCCTTGCCGGTATCGAATATACTGCGGTTGTTTTCGATGCGGCGGACGATGCCCTTGAGATGGACCTCCTCGCCGGGACGATAGAGGGTGCGATCAGTGAAGAGGAGGGCTGTGCGCTTGTCGGGGAGTTGAGGGTCCCACTCGGTGTTGACGGGGAAGCGCCACATGGAGACGGTGGGGATGCTGCGGTCGAAGTCGATGATCATGCTGTCCCGGCCAAGGGAGGCCCGCAGATGGCGCTGGGTTGTGGTGCGGGGGAGGAGTGCCACCCCGGATTCGTTGGTCTGGGCGGATTGCAGGGCCCCGGCGTCCTCGCCAAAGACGTCGAGGTTCACGTTGGCGAGGGGTTGACCGGTGTCGCAGGAGTAGGCGTAGATGAAGGCACTGTCCTCGTTGACCTTCCAGGCCAGGCCGATATCGGTGAGCTGCATGAAGACCTGGGTGAGCTTCTTCTTCCGGAACGGACTTTCCATTCCTTCCTTGGGCTCGGCTTCGATGGAGACGAAGAGGAGGCCGTTCTCCTTTCCAGCCCCGAGGACTTCATCCCACTTGATTTCGATGGGTGCAGTGGTGTCGTGAGCGTTGGTGAGCGTGACGGTCTCGTCGTAGATCGCTTCGCCTGCCACCAGGGACCAGGGGATGGTATGACGTTCCTTGATGCGCTCTTTATCGGGGCCATCTCCGCTGTAATGGCGGTAGCCTTGGAAAGCCCGCACGGCACCCTCACCAGTCAGGCGCTTGGCCCGGATGCGGGCCTGCGCGATGTTGACGGTCTCCATCCTGTAAGCGCGGCTTCCGTTGGCCAGTTGGGCGGCGGCGTAGCTTGGGGCGGCCAGG
>DMYM01000250.1:4103-4245 GCA_003483645.1 Verrucomicrobiales bacterium | reverse complement strand
AAGCACAAGGATTGGAAGGCCTTCACGGACATTGAGGTGCGCTGGATCGACGACAACAACCTCGAGGTCTCCTGCAAACAGAATGATTCACCCGAATACAGAGAGAACAACGCAGTCAAGGTGGAATCCCGGCATGGCATCA
>DMYM01000250.1:0-3774 GCA_003483645.1 Verrucomicrobiales bacterium | reverse complement strand
TGGCATCAAGATTCATTACAAAGTAAAAAAAGGGGAACCCTGAAATTGAAGAAACTTATCATCTCAATATGTACGAGTCTTTTTCTGGCCCAATTTTCTTACGCCGACGAAGCGGCCTCGGACCGTACGAAAGTCGAGTTCTTTGAGAAGCTTTATAAGACCAAGATCGAAGGAGTTAAGCCTCTCGAGGAATATCCGGATCCTGACCAGTTCTATTCCGCCATCGCCCGACAAGTGGGGATTCCGAAGAAAGCATTTGATGCGGTCGAAAAGAGGTTTGGTTGGAAGCAAAACGACGAATTTTTTCTAGCTGCCATGGTCAAAGGCGGAGGGGATGCGGATGATTGGGGAATCATGGTCACTAAATTCCCAGCTGGCTTGAAAACCGCAAAATCCATCGAAGAAAAGAAAAAGTTACTGAAGGCAATGGAAATGAAATTTGTTGTCATTAAGTACGATGGGACCATTTCGTTCCCGAAAGAGAAAAAGGAAGATTCTCCCAAAAAACGTTAAAGGAGTGACTTCAGCCTGAGGATGAAACCACAATTTCGAATCCTGTTGGCGCAGCACTACGGCATGTGCTTTGGCGTACGTGATGCCCTGGCGGCGACCGAGAAGGTGGCCTCCCGGCGCCCGGCCACGATTCTGGGAGAGCTGGTGCATAACGAAGTGGTGCGGCAGCGGTTAAACGCATTAGGGGCCCGGGAAGGAAAACTTGAGGCGGCTGGTGCCACGACCGCGGATGTCATCGTGACCGCCCACGGAGCGGCGGACCGGGATCGCAAGCGCTGGAAGGATGCGGGCTACCGGGTGACCGACACGACCTGTCCTTTGGTCCGCAGGGCGCATGTGGCCCTTTCCCGGCTGGTTCTGGAGGGATATACGCCGATAGTGATAGGGAAGCAGGGTCACGTGGAAGTAAGTGGGTTGACGGGGGATTTCCCGGCAGCTCACGTGGTTTTGAGCGATCCGGAAGTAGAAGCCCTGCCTTTTTCCGAACGCTTCGGGGTGGTGGCCCAGACCACGCAGCCGATCGAACGGGTGGAGGATCTGCTGGAGAAGATCCGGCAGCGTCATCCCACTGCCGAGGTGGTATTCAAGGACACCGTCTGCCAACCCACCAAGGACCGTCAGAAGGCCCTCGATCAACTCTGTGAAGTGGCTGAGTTTGTCCTGGTGGTAGGCGGGCACAATTCCAACAACTCGTTACAACTCGTTGAGAAGGCACGCCGGCGGGGTTGCCGGGCCGAACGGGTGACCCGGTCCACAGAGATTCGGGAGGATTGGCTTTCCGGAGCCAGGGTGGTGGGTGTCACCGCGGGAACGTCCACTCTCAAGGAGAGCGTGGAAGGGGTGCTGCGCCACCTGGAGAGCCTTGGAGGAAAGCGGATGGCCTCGTTTCAGCGCACCCGGGAGCCCGTGAAATCTCTGCTCTGACGTTACCCGAATTCCACCTGCGGATGAGATTCCCTGGCGACTGCGGGATTGTCCCGAGAATGCCGCGGTCCGCCACGCCTTACGAGGACCGACAACCGGGACAATGAGCTTCCTCCTGGAGAGCTTCTGGATCCTGTGTACTTATGGTGCCAAATGCTCAGGTTGTGGGCTGGCCCTCTCCTCCCTGCTGGTGATGTGGGGTTCCCGGCGCGTGCGATGGGGGGCCCGCATGGTAGTGCCTGGGGCTGCCAGTCTCGTTCTGTGGCTCGGATTGTTTTTGGGCGTCGAATCAGGCTATAATTCCTGGCAAAGTATCCCGGATCCGCCGTCGGAGGCCTTTTCAGATACCGGAGGACCGTTTTTCATTCTGTTTCTGGGGTGGCTTCCCAGCCTGGTTCTGCTCGGGATCGGACATCTCCTGCTGCGCCATTGCTGGCAAAAGTTGAAGCCGCCGGTCCGGCCTCCCGATCTTCCCCCTGCCAAGGGTTGAAGAGGAAGTGTCGCAGGCCCCGCAGGAGGGGGTGTTCCCTCTTTTCCGGCAACTTTTCCAGTGACGGTGAGTTTCTGTCGTGAACGAAGGATTGAAAAATCCCTTTGATCCGCTGCAGTAATTGGCAAAGAATGGTAGTTCTCTACCGTTTACCTCACGATGAAGCCGACGTTCCTTTTCCTTCTCGCCCTGCTTACGCTCCCCGTATCGAGCGAACCTGAGAAACTGAGTGCCCTTGATGTGCAGCTCCTGCTCGACAAGATCAAGGAGCTGCGGGAGGGATCGCAGAAGCGCATCGGGGCCCGTTATGCCACCGCTCACTCCGCCTTTCGGGCGGCCATTCAAAGTGACGCTGCTGCGCACGCTCTTTTCCTGAATTGTACCGAGAAGGTGCAGTTTGAGGACAGGCAGAAGAGCAGCAGTGAGTTCCGGGACTGGAAGCGGCGCCACAAGGACCGGACCGACACTCCGCCCTTCCGCCGCGCCCTGCGCCACCAGTTGAACTGGCTGCTGCTCACGCTCCAGGCCGCCTCGGAGCCAAAGGAACGTGATAAGATATGGTCCAAGGCTCTCGATCATATCGACACTATCTTAAAGGATGCCAAGGACCTTGAGGGCTCGCAGCAGCTGCTCCGCCAGAACGTGCTCGACTCCGTTTTCGCCGAGGCCTACTCGGTCGACAACATCGATATAACGGACTGGCCAACCTCTCCATTGAACCTGGATGCGGTTTACGAGGGACTGGTCCTGCCCTCCCTGCGTCAGGTGAAGACCCTGGGCCAGCTTGAGCAGGCCTGGGAAAGGCGCATTCTCCACGAAGGAACCATGACCGAAATCTGGAACAAGCCGAAGAAGGGTCTGGGGCGTCCGGAGCACTCGGCCCCCATGGAGAAGTTCCTCGAAGTCCGCCGGCCGCAACTTCAGTGGCAGAAGGAATTGGATCTCTTCCATGTGGGAGACCAGAAGGGAGCCTCGCTGCGCATGCTGAAGCACCTTGAAACCCATCCCTCCCATCGTGATATTGCGACCTGGATCGCAGAATTCCAAGCGGCGGTGAAGGGTCAGATTGCCCCGCCCCCGCCGGCCGGGGAATCGAAGGCTCCGGGGGAGGGGGCCGGGTCCGGGGAGGAACCGGGGAATGCCCCCTAGGTGATCCAGGTGAGCCGGCATCCCTGTAAGGCCCCCGCTCCGCAGGTGGTCAGCGGCGCCTCTGGGCCCGGGGATCGGGAGCTTCAGTGGCCTCCACCTCACAGTCCTTGAGGTAGGCGAAATACTGCCCGTCAATCGACTCGAAGGCCACCTTGCCCCTGGCCGTCACCCAGCTCTTCTCAGGCAGCGTTGGAAGGGGACCACCGAACTGCAGAGGCACCCCGAGCACCTGGGCATCGGCGGCACAGCAGGTCATGACCACGCGGTAGAGGCGCTTACGGTCGTCATCGTGGTTGAGATCGGGTTCCTCCTCGATGAGTCGTCCCTCAAGCTGGGCCGGCAAACCCTCGTAGACCTTCATGATCTTCTCGTCGCCCGCCGACCAGTAGAGCTCGGTGAACTGCAGCAGGAAATTGCCCTCCCTGGTCCTGGGGGTCCGCTTCTCAAGAAGCTCGCGGGTGAACTCGGCATTGTAGTTGGAGTAGAGTGAACGCAGGGTGCGCTGCTTATAGAGCCCTTTCCAGCGGAGGGCCTCCTTGGAATATTCGTGCTTGGTAAAGCCGGTGCAGAGGATGACCGGGAGAATCATGAGGCAAAGCGCGGCGACGGGGTTCTGCCCGTGGTGGTCGTGGGCCGGTCCGTGATCGTCTTTCTCCCCGTGCTCATGGCTGTGATCGTGTCCACAGCTCACCTGGCGG
>DMYM01000141.1 GCA_003483645.1 Verrucomicrobiales bacterium | reverse complement strand
CGCTGCCACGATCACAAGTTCGACCCCGTTCCCGAGCGCGATTACTACGCCCTCGCCGGAATCTTCCACAGCACCGCCATCGAGGACCGGGAACTGAAAACCCCGGATGCCATTGCGGCCCAGAAGGACCGGCGCGGGAAAATTGAAGTCCTGGGGCAGGAAATCGCACGGCACGAAAAGACCCTCGAAACCTTTGTGGATCCGGAGGGAGCCATCGAATGGGAAGCCGAGGCCCACGACCGCGGCAATGTCGTCGTGGACCGCGAGCATTATGGTGAGGGAATCGGCATCATCTCTGACCCGGGCGGCCAGAAGAATTACGCCGAGTACGATATCGAGATCGAAAAGGGCGGCACCTACGAACTCGCCTTGCGTTATGCGGCGGCGGCTTCACGCCCCGGACGCGTTCTCGTCGACGGCACGGTCGCGATCAGGGAAGCCATCTCCCGGGTCACTGGCGGATGGATGCCACCCAACCAGCGCTGGCACCACGAGGGTCTCCTCAACCTGAAGACCGGCAAGCGCGTCCTGCGTGTCGAATCCGAACCGCTCATGTCCCACCTCGACAAGGTTCGTCTCCTTCCCGTCCGCGAACCGGCCCGGGCCGCGGCGGTGCGAAAGAAGATCGAGGCCCTCGTGGCCGCCCGGACCAGGCTGGAGGAGGAGGGAAAGGAGACCTTCCCCAAGGTCATGGCGGTGAAGGATGGCAGTGTTGCCGACGTCCGCATCAACCTGCGTGGCGATCCCCACGACCTTGGCGATCCCGTGCCCCGGGGGTTCCTCACCTCGGTCGGGGCGCCCACCCGCCCGGGCAAGCTCACCACCCAGAGCGGACGGCTCGAACTGGCGGAGTGGATGACCTCCCCACAGCACCCCCTCACGGCCCGGGTCATGGTCAACCGGATCTGGCACTGGCACTTCGGAGAGGGACTGGTCCCCACCCCGGACAACTTCGGCACGACCGGAACTGCACCAAGTAATCCCGCCCTCCTCGACCATCTCACCCACTGGTTCATCCAGGATGGCTGGTCCCTCAAGAAGCTCCACCGCCGTATCATGCTTTCCAGCACCTATCAACTCGCCTCCACGGGGGGAGGGAGCAAGGGGCGACGCATGGAGGCGGAGGTCTTCCGGGATGCGGTGCTGTCGGTCTCAGGATCGCTCAACCGCGAGGCCCCCGGCGGTGCGCCGCCCACCGTCAAGGCCCAGGATCCCTCACCCGCCGACATTGCCCGCAATCGAGAGACCTATGAGGACTACCCCCATCGCACCGTCTACCTTCCGGTTGTGCGCAGCCACGTCTACGACTTCCTCAGCCTCCTCGACTTCCCCAACCCCACTACCCCGGTGGGCCGCCGCAACAGCAGCACGGTAGCCACCCAGGCCCTCTTCATGCTGAACAGCCCTTTCCTCATCAACAAGTCGGCCGAGATCGCTGCCCAGCTGCGCTCCCACGACGACCCCCTCCAGGAATTACACCTGCGCTTCTTCGCCCGGCCCGTTACGCGGGACGAACGCCGCGAGGCCGCGAAATTCCTCAAGGAAGCGGGTGATGACGAGGCCTGGGCCCTTCTCTGCCACACCCTCCTCATCTCCAACGAATTCCTCTACCTGCGATGAGTGCTTCGAACGCTGCTGCCGACCTGCTCCCCCGCCGGGCCGCCCTTGGGCACATGGCTCTCGGTTTCGGCGGGCTCGCCCTCAGTTCCCTGCTGGCCGAGCAGGCCCGCGGGAGCGGAATCTCACGACCGCAGGCCCTCTTTCCCGCCCGGGCCCGCCGGGTGATCTTCCTTTTCATGCACGGTGGGCCTTCCCATGTGGATCTCTTCGATCACAAGCCCAGGCTCCAGGAGTACGACGGAAAGCCGCTCCCCTTTCCCGAACGCAAGGTGCAGTTCGCCAAGCGGGGGAATCTCATGAAGCCACCCTGGCCGCTCCGACAGGTGGGCCAGTGCGGACACTGGATGTCCGAGCTCTGGCAGCATCTCCCGAAGGTGGCGGACGAACTCTGCATGCTGCACTCGTTGTGCGAAACCAATGTCTCCCACGGAGGCGCCTGCATGAAGATGCACACCGGGGATGAAGCGCTCCTTCGCCCGAGCATGGGGGCCTGGGTGAACTACGGGCTCGGCAGCGAGAACAACAACCTGCCCGGCTTCGTCACCATCTGCCCGACCTCCCTGCATGGAGGATCCGACAACTTCGGACCAGCCTTCCTGCCGGCCGAGTTCGGCGGCGTTCCCCTCGGCACACCCGGCTATCCCAACACCCCCGCGGCGGAGGCCCGCTTCCATTACATGACCAACGAGAGCGTCAGTCCCCGAAAGCAGTCCCTCCAGCTGAGCCTCCTGCGCCGCATGCACGAACGGGAGTCAACAACCGGACAGGCCGGAACCCATCTGGAGGACCGCCTGCGCAGCTTCGAGCTCGCCTTCCGCATGCAGATGACGGCCCCGGAAGCGACCAACCTCTCCACCGAAAGCGAGGCGACCCGCAGACTCTACGGAATGGATGATCCCGAGACCGAGAACTTCGCCCGGGAATGCATCATGGCCCGCCGCCTCGCCGAACGCGGCGTGCGCTTCATCCAGGTCAGCCACGCACACTCCCTCAAATTCAACAACGAACAATGGGATCAGCACTCCCACCTTGAGAAGGGTCACTCCATCAACGTAGGCCAGATCGACAAGCCGATCACCGGGCTCATCCTCGACCTCAAGGCCCGCGGTCTGCTGGAGGACACCCTCGTGCTCTGGGGCGGCGAGTTCGGACGGACCCCCACCACCCAGCAGGGCAAAGGCCCGGTGGGACGCGATCATCACCCGGATGGATTCACCATGTGGATGGCTGGGGCGGGGGTGAAGGGCGGCTTGCGCTACGGAAGGACGGATGAGTTCGGCTATCACGCGGTGGAAAACCGCTGCACCATCCACGACCTCCACGCCACCATCCTCCACCTCCTCGGGATCGACCACACCGGGCTCACCTACCAGCACAATGGCCGGGATTTCCGTCTCACCGACGTCTACGGCGAAGTGGCGAAGGATATTCTCGCGTAAAGTGAGCTGCCCGGCCAGCGGAAGCGTGACTTGAATCCTGGAAAAGAAACCTTAACTCTTCCCCCCATGTCTCATGTCACCCGTCTCCTCCTCGGCGGTCCCACCAATGCCATCCTCTCCAACCAGAACCCCGACGGGCACGTCATCATCGACGCCCTACGCTTCGTGCCGGTTACCAGGTGAGAGCCCGATTCTGCTCGACGGAAGAGGAACGACTGCAGAGGCTGGGGCGTGTCTGGCGTATCCCGCAACATCGCTGCCCTGGCGGCAGCCGGCCTTTGTCTCGTGCTGCCCTCCTGCGGCCAGAAGGATACTCACGAAAAGATCATGGGTGACACCCTGGACCTGATGGAGCAGTTCGCCACCGCCCTTGAACAGGCCAGGGACAATGAGAGTGCCCGGCAGGCCGCTCGCGAAATCGAGCAACTGGTGGAGGAGTTCGACGAGATTGCCGCGCGCTCCGATGCGGTGGGGAAACCCACTCCGGAAGTGGAGCAAGACCTTGCGAAGAAATTTGCCGAGCGCCGGACGAAGATCCTTGGACGCATCAGTTCGGCCACCACCAAGGCCAGATCACTTGATGAAGGGAGCCTCCTGGAATCACTTGCGCACCTGGGGAAGTCGTGGTCCGCCATTCCCTAGGAGGCACCCCTTTCCCGCGGAGGTTCTCCATCGACAAGCTTCCTGCCCCCCCTAGCATGCCCGGGTGAAGATCCACCCGCTCTGTCCTCCCCTTCTTCTCCCGGCGTTCTGCTCCACCATCCTCCTCGCCATCGCCGCCCTGGCAACCACAGGTCAATCTGCGGCAGCAGGTCACCCCAACCTCGTCTTCATGATTGCGGACGACTGCACCTATCTCGACATGGAGATCTATGGCGGGCAGGCCCGGACCCCGAATCTCAACAAGCTTGCCAAGGAGGGACTGACCTTCACCCGCTGCTTCCAGACCGCCCCCATGTGCTCCCCTACCCGGCACAACATCTACACCGGACTCTACCCGGTGAAATCCGGCGCCTGGCCGAACCACACCTGTGTCTATCCGGGCACCAAATCGGTCGCGCACTACCTCCAGGACGCCGGCTACCGGGTGGCCCTGAGCGGGAAAACCCACATTGCGCCCAAGGAGTCCTTTCCCTTCGAGTATTCCAACGATTTCCGCAACAACGGCCCCGCAACCAAGCCACTCTTCCCGAATCTCAAGAAGTTCATCGCGCAGTGCCGGTCCTCGGATACTCCCTTCTGCCTCTTTGCCTGCTCGAACGAGCCGCACTCGCCTTACAACAAGGGTGACCCTTCTGCCTATCCGCCCGGATCCCTCAAGCTGCCTCCGTCGTGGGTCGATACCCCGGCGACGCGCGATTCCTACTCAAAGTACCTTGCGGAAATCACCTACTACGACTGGCAGTGCGGGGCCCTTCTCTCCCTCCTCGATGACTTTGGCCTGCGGGACAATACTCTCGTCGTTGTCGTTTCCGAACAGGGCTCGGGCTTTCCATTCGCCAAATGGACCTGTTTTGAACTCGGCTTGGCCTCCGGAATGATTGCGCGCTGGCCGGGCAAGGTGAAGCCCGGCACCAAGACCGATGCCCTCGTAGAGTATGTCGATATCACTCCCACCTTCCTTGAGGCAGCAGGTGCAAAACCGCAGAACCTCGATGGCAAATCCTTCCTTCCCGTCCTCCTCGGAAAATCCACCGGGCACAAGACCTACACCTATGGCCTGCATACCACCCGTGGCATTATCAACGGCAGCGAGGCCTTCGGAATTCGCAGCTGCGGAACAAAGCGCTACCGCTACATCCGCAATCTCCATCCCGAGACGGTCTTCACCAACGCGGTGACCCGGAAGGAGGGAGACGGCAAAGCGAATTTCTGGGCCAGTTGGCACCGGAAGGCCGAGGGGGGCGACGCCCACGCCAAAACGATGATCGCCAAATACCAGAAGCGCCCGGCTGAAGAACTTTACGACGTCCGGGAGGACCCCCATTGCCTGGTTGATCTCATTGGAGAATCAAAGCTCGCCGGCATCCGGACCGACCTCTCGAGACAACTGGACACCTGGATGAAATCACAGGGCGACAAGGGTGCCGCCACCGAGGAGATTGCACACACCCGGAAGGCGGGTTTCCAGAAACGGCAACAGAAGAGCACGAAGCGGAAGAACCGGTAAACTCCGCACTTCGGACTTGCCATGCCCTGCTGATCCTGTCGCCTTCTCACCTCACCCACCACGTGGAAGTCAACGTCATCACCCCATGAAGATCCCTGCCTGCACCTGGACCATCGCCCTTCTCGGTGCCGCCGCTGTTCCCGCTCCCGCCGCCAGACCGGACTCCTCTTCCGGATCGGGCCCGGCGAGACCCAATATCGTTTTCATCATGGCCGACGACCTCGGGTGGGGCGAGATGGGTTGTTACGGGCAACAGAAAATCAAGACTCCCAACCTCGATCGCCTGGCCGGTGAAGGCCTTCGCTTCCTGCGTCACTACACCGGAGCACCGGTCTGCGCCCCGGCCCGCTGCGTCCTCATGACCGGGCGCCATCTCGGCCACGCTGAAATCCGCAACAACGGGGACTCCAAGAACGGACGCAAATTCCCCGGCCAGTGGCCCATCACCGCCGGGGCGGTCACCATTGCGGAAGCCCTCAAGAAAGCCGGCTACGCCACCGGTGGGTTCGGCAAGTGGGGCCTCGGACCCACCGACACCACCGGCTCTCCCATCCGGCAGGGTTTCGACCGCTTCTACGGCTACAACTGC
>DMYM01000461.1 GCA_003483645.1 Verrucomicrobiales bacterium | reverse complement strand
CCGAGCGAGTTCCGGGGACCGCTCAGTCTGGGTTACCTGCTGGCGCGGTTGAGCGATACCATTGCCGATGCCGGTTCGATTGATCTGGCACGGCGCCAGGCCCTCCTGGAGGAGTTTCGTTCCCTGCTGAGTGCGCCGGCAAAACACGGCGACATACAGAAGTTCGCCTCCGCGCTGCCCGGTGAACTCAAGGGGTCGGGTCTGGAGCGGGGGGAATGGGATCTTGTGTTGCGGGCAGCCGATTGTTTCGACTGGCTTCACATGATGAACCGGAAGCTCGGCGGGCACATCCGCAAGGTGGTGGGGATTATCACCGGAGGACAGGTCTGGGATCTCCAGCGCTTTGCTGACGATGCCGTGGTGCGTCTGGCAGAGGACGACGAACTAGAAACCTACGCCTACCAGGTGGCGGGCTGTGTGGGAGAATTCTGGACTGAAATAGGCTTCACCTGCAGCGACCGTTTTTCCCGTGAAGACCGGGCCACCTTGCTGCGGTGGGGTGCCAATTACGGAAAGGGACTACAACTGGTAAACATTCTGCGGGATGTGCCGGAGGACCTTGCAAGGGGACGGTGTTATCTGCCTGGAAGTGGCTCGGTGGAGGCTGAAGTGCTGTGTGCGGAATTGCCCCGCTGGCAAAGTCGTGCCAGGGAGTTACTGGCCGATGGTCTTCGTTACACCGCCGCGCTGCATGGCAGCAGGCTCCGGATGTCAACCGGATTACCCGCTCTTCTGGGAGGGCGCACCCTGGACCGGTTGGAAAACGCCTCGTGGGCGGACCTTGAAAAGCGAGTCAAGGTCTCCCGGGGAGAGGTGAAGCGCAGTCTTTGGGGAGCTTATGCGAGAAGCGCTCCCTGGTTGCCGGGATCCTGGAAGGGCGAGTACCGGCGTGCTTGCCAAAGGCTGGCCAGCTAACAAGATCACATCGCGATGGGGCAGGGCACCGACATCCGCTGCGTGGGAGCGATACTCCATTACCTTCCGGTGGAGACCCGCATGCCCCTAAAATTCGGGATGGAGACCCTGACCTCGGTCACCTGCGCGCGGGTACGGGTGACGGTGGAGGGGAGGGACGGCCGCACCGCAACCGGGTGGGGGGAAACTCCACTCAGCGTGACCTGGGTTTGGCCGGGATCACTCGCCTATGAGGAGCGGCATCTTGCAATGAAGGCCTTTTGCGAAGTGCTCGCAGGAGCCTGGAGCGGGTTTAATGGAGAAGGTCACCCCCTCGAGATTGGACACGATTTCGTGGAGGGCCAACTCCCGGGCCTCCTTGAAGCCTTTAACCTTGCCCGGGCGGGGGAGGCCATGCCCTGGCTGGCGGCCCTGGTGTGCTGTTCGCTCTTCGACATTGCAGTTCATGACGCTTACGGGAATTTGCACGACCGGAGCATATACAAGCTCTATGGCTCCGAATACCTGAACCGTGACCTCGCGGACTACCTCAAACCAGCGGAAGATGTTCCGGTCACCTTCCGGGGGCGCTACCCCGATGAATTCCTGAGTTCACCACCCTCGACCCTTCCGGCCTGGCACCTCGTAGGGGGACTCGACCCGGTGGGGCCTGACGAATTAACCGGGGAGGAGCCGGAGGACGGATATCCGGTCGAGTTATCGGAATGGATTGCCCGGGATGGGTTGAAATGTCTCAAGATCAAGCTGCGGGGCAACGAAGCGGGGTGGGATTACGCGAGAACGGTGAAGGTCGGACAGCTCGCTCTCCAAACGGGGGTGCAATGTCTCAGTGCCGATTTCAACTGCACGGTCACGGATCCGGCCTACGTGAACGAAATTCTCGACCGTCTTGCGGTGGACCACCCCTCACTCCATGAGATGCTGCTCTACGTCGAACAGCCCTTTCCGTACGAACTTGAAGAGAACCGGATTGACGTCCACAGCGTTTCGTCACGCAAACCGCTTTTCCTCGATGAGAGTGCCCACGACTGGAGACTGGTGCGTCTTGGCCGGGAACTGGGTTGGAATGGAGTGGCCCTGAAGACCTGCAAGACCCAGACCGGGGCCCTCCTGAGTTGTTGCTGGGCCAGGGCCCACGGCATGAGCCTCATGGTGCAGGATCTCACCAACCCGATGCTGGCACAGATCCCCCACGTTCTCCTTGCGGCCCACGTGGGAACCATCATGGGGGTGGAGACCAATGCCATGCAGTTTTATCCCGAGGCTTCCACTATCGAAGCGAAGGTTCATCCCGGTCTCTATCGGCGCCGGAACGGAAAACTGGATCTTGGCAGCATCATCGGCAACGGATTCGGCTACCGGGTTGACGAGATTGGACGGAAACTCCCGGATCCTGTCGCCTCGGGTTAGTCCGACTCCGGTGCGCGGTTACCGGCACCGGAATCCTCTTCCGTTGTTCCGGGGGCTCCCTCTAAAAGGCCGACATTTCCAGCCAGGACATTGTTACTGGGATCCCGGTCCTCGTTGCCGTTGAGATTGATGGTGCTGCGAATGGCAATCTGTTCGCCCTTGGTCGGGTCATTGATGGGCAGGGAGACCACGTGGGACGCACCGCCCTGCAGGCGGGGGAGGGTTATGGTGAAGATGTCGTCATGAATGATGACATCCACCGTGGTTCCGGCCATGGCCTCCGTCCCCTGGTTCTGGACCGTGACCTGCAAGGTTCCCACCACCTCTCCCCCGGCAGGGGGCTCATACCAGTTGGAGGCCACGGCCAGGTCGAAGCGACCGGCTGTCTGGGTGTTGACCATGCGGTCGACGTCCAGGTTGCCGCCCCCGTAAAAGGGATCGTCCCCCGGGGCTCCCGCGGCGTTCATGTTGTTTTCGAGGATCGTGAGGGCTTGCTGCGGAAGAAGGAGGCCGGATTGGGTTTCCGTCATGGTGGCGCCGAGAGCTCCCGCTACCAGCGGCGCGGCGGCCGAGGTTCCGGAAAAACTGGTGTATTCCTCCCCCGGCCAGGCGGACAAGATGTCAAAGCCGGGGGCCCCCACATCGATGGCGTCCCCCGTGTTGGAGAAGGCGAGGTGCTGTCCCGCCGCATCGACTGCGCCCACCGCGATCACACCTTCATAGGCGGCCGGGTAGCTGGGGGTTGAGAAACCCTCATTCCCAGCGGCAGCGACGATGAGAACCTGCTTCTCCACGGCGTAGGCCACCGCATCCTGGACCAGCGGACTGTTCCCATAGGAACCCATCGAGATATTGATGATCTGTGCCCCTTCATCGACTGCCCGGACAATGCCTTCTGCCAGGAGGAAGGTGTTCGAGCCCCCGTTATCATCCGCGATTCGAATCGAGAGGAGGTTCGCCCGCGGGATGATTCCCTGGCTCACTCCATCGTCTCCTATCATGAGGGCGGCCACCGCGGTCCCGTGTCCATGGAGGGCGATGGGGGGGCCATCGCCGGTAATCAGATCGATCTGCCGTACGCGTTTCCCCAGGGTGCCATGTTCACCAACACCTGTATCCAGCATGGCCAGGCGGACGCCTTCGCCCCATTCCGAGTTGTCGCCGGTGATGCCCAGCCACTCAAGGGTGTTGCGGCCGAAGCCGACTGCGTTGGGTTGGGCATCCACCTGAGGTAGCTCGGGAATGGAGACCCGAAAATTGGCAAAGCTGTCGTTCTCGTCGAGCAAGCCGTCGAGATCATCGAGGTTGTCAAATCCGATGCGGACGGCTCTGAGCTTGTCCAGGCGGCCAAGGAGGAGTGCCTTGCTTGCGGAGAGTCTGGCAAGGAAGTCCCGGTAGTCCTCCTCGTTGTCGAAACGGACGATCCGCTCGCCCGGAAGCCCGAAGAGGATCTCGTCGAGGCGGGGTGCCCGCCGGCTGCCGTGGCGCCTGGGCGCCTTGCTCGCCAGATTGGGGGCATCGAACTGGAGAAAGGGGCCCGGTTGCCTGCGAGAATCCCTGCCGGCATTGTCCCGCTGTACGCTGGTCAAGATGTCGCGGACAAGCCAGAACCCGAGGAGGGTAGCGACAAGGGCGGCAGCACCCATGATGTATCTGGACTGCGGGCTTCTCACAATGCTGATTAAACCTGTTTCAGGGTGAAAAGTCGTGGGGGAGGACTCTGTCGACTATAACCCGTCTGCACCGAAAACGAAACCCAACCCTGAGTAATGATATCCCAGACTGCCTGAGATTGACATCGAAGGCGAATCGATACTTGAGCTTTGGAGCGAGTGCGGCAGAAAGCGCCAGTGCGCGACTTGTTGCGAGATCCAGCCTGGCGGGAGGAGGACATGGGGTTTCCCCTGCCCGATTCTCCACACGCCTGTGTGGTGAGCCTTCCCACCTGGGAAGCGGTCATTGGTTATGAGGAGAGCGATCCGGCGGTGGTGGGCAAGATGCGTTCGGGCTATCCCCGCTTCTTCCTCCATCCCATCACCGCAAGCTACCTCGGGGGCCTGGAGGGAGAGTATGCCGGGGAAGGGGAACGGCTCATGGCCTATTCCTCGTCGGCAGCGGCTCAGCGGGCGGCCAGGTTTGTTCAACAGCGGACCGGCCTGTCCGGGAGAGTGATTGAATCGGAAGTGCCCCTCCTTGCCGTGCCCGAGGAGGGCTACCAGGCGGCCCGGGATTACTGGAGACACACGGGGGAGTTGATCAGCAGTCGCCAGGCGGAAGATCTCCAGCGTGGGGTGACTGCGGATTCCTCCCAAGTGGCTGAATTTCGACGCTCTCTCGCGCGGGTGATGGAAGTCAGGGAACAGGATGCCTTCTTCTTCGAGAGTGGAATGGCATCCATCTTCGCGCTCTATCGTGCGGTGACCGCCCGTCGTCCCGGCCTGAAGACCCTCCAACTCTGTTTTCCCTATGTGGACGCCCTCAAGGTGCAGGAGTACTTCGGGGCGGGGGTCGACTTTGTCAATTCACCCCGGGGCGATGCGCTTGACCAGTCCCTCGCCGCCATCCGCCAGGGGGCCTACGCGGCGGTCTTTTGCGAAGTCCCCAGCAACCCGCTTCTACACACGGTGAACCTGCCCGCCGTGGCAGAGGCCTGTCGGGCATCCCGCACACCGCTGCTGGTCGACGATACGGTGTGCAGTCACCTCAATATCGATGCCCTCTCCCATGCCGATGCGGTCTCCACCAGTCTCACCAAGTGGGTCTCCGGGGTCGGCGATGTCCTGGCCGGTGCGGTGCGACTCAATCACTCGTCACCTTTTGCAGAGGAGCTGCGCAGTGTGTTTGAAGACGAAGTGCCCGATGGGTCCCGCCTTTATCCCCGGGACGCGGAAGTTCTCGCCGCCAATGCGTCAGATTTCGAGCTGCGGGTAAACGAATGCAACAATAATGGCCGGGCAGTAGCGGAGTTTCTTCATGGTCATCCTGCAGTCGCGCAGGTCTGGTATCCCAGCTTGGTTGATCGGGGGGAGTATGAGGCTCTCCAGCGTCCGGGAGCAGGCTATGGTGGATTGATGAGTTTCACTCTGAAGGTTCCCGAACGGACTCCGGAACTCTATAAGGGCATGCGCTTCAGCAAGGGGCCGAGCCTCGGCACGGATTACTCGCTGCTGTGTCCCTACACCCTGCTCGCGCATTACACCGAGATCCCCTGGGCCAATGAATGCGGGGTGGACACCGAACTGCTTCGTCTCTCGGTGGGCCGGGAACCAGTTGAGGATCTGCTGACGCGCCTCGACGAGGCCCTGGCGATGATAGCCGAAAAATG
>DMYM01000015.1:4336-7644 GCA_003483645.1 Verrucomicrobiales bacterium | reverse complement strand
ACGAGGGAGTGACCCTGGAATGGGTCGTCATCGCCCGCGACATCCGCAACCGCAAACTTTCCATCGCCAGCAGGGGATCCAAGCTCATTGACATCCCTGCCGAGGAAGAAATGGAGATCAGCTCGTCCCCCTATTCCTTCTCCAAGAAGGAGGGCGAAGTGCGGGAAATCAGAGAAAATCGCTTCCGTCCCGACCGCCCCCAGTTCGACGTGGAACCCGACAGCGGCACGCGCTACGCGGGATACATCATCGTTCTGAAGAAAGGTGACGACATCCTCGCCGAGGCCGCCACCACCGGCATGAAAAAACGGGTTGCTCCCCTCCTCTCCAGGGAAAAGAAGAAGTAGCCCCCGCCCACCCATGCTTTCCGTCAAAAATCCCGCCTCCCCGGGATCCGCCCAGTGGTTTGAACTCCCCGGACCCAACCCGGCAGGGCACCCGTAGATGAGCGACCAATTCGACCTTCCGCTCTTCGAAAACAAACCGGTCGCCAACAATGCGGAGGTCGTCCGCACCTTTCTCGGTTGGGAGCACCCGCTTCTCACCCTCGCAGTCGAGCACCTCACTCGTGAATGGACCGACCGCACCCTCGACCTCAGCAATAACCTGGTGGTCGTCCCCACCAGACAGGCCGGCCGACGCCTGCGTTCCTCGCTCGCCCTGCACGCTTCCACCCGTGATGCCGCAGTCCTCCCTCCCACCGTCGTCACCCCGGATTTCCTCCTTTCCGCCAGCTGTCTCCCGGCCCTCGACAAGGCGGTAGCCACGCGGGCCGAGGTGGCGGCAGCGTGGGCCGAGACCCTCCTCACCATCAACCTCGATGAGTTCCGCCACGTCTTTCCCATCGACCCCGGGGAACGCCGCCTGAGCTGGGCTCTCTACACCGCAGATGATCTGATCGGGGTGCAGAACCTGCTGGGAGATGCTGGCCTCACCATGCAGACCGCGGCCACGGAAATGGCGGCGGAGGGACTGGAGCCTCAACGCTGGGAGGAACTCTCCCGGCTTGAGCGCATCACCCGACACTTGTTCTCCGCCCGCAACCGCATGGACCCGCAGGACGTTCGTCTCCAGGCCGCCAACGAGGGGGTTCTACCTCCCCGGATAGACACCCTCGTCATCCTCGGCGTACCCGATCCATCCCCTCTCTTCTGCAGAACCCTCCGGCACCATGGCGGCAGATTGCGCTGCGAAGTCGTGATTCATGCCCCGGAGTCCCTCGCTGAAAGTTTCGATGAATTCGGTCGTCCCCGGACCGACCACTGGCTCGAGCGCCCCATTGAGATTCCCAATCTCCAGCAGAGCGTCCACCAGGCCATTGATCCACAAACCCAGGCCGAACGCATCACGGCCCTTGTCGGCACCAGGGACAACCTTTCCAGCGTGACCGCCATCGGGGTCCCTGATCCCGAACTGCTCCTCCCTCTGAAAGAGGTCTTCGCAGCCCGGGGACAGGCCACCTTCAACCCGGCCGGGGAGAAGGCCTCCAACCAGGCCCTGGCGAATCTCCTCCGCACCCTCCACCGCCTCGCCGTTTCTGATTCCTTCCTCCTCTTCCTCGACCTGCTACGCATCCCCGGAGTGGTCCGCCAGGTGTGCGACTGGCAGGCCCGCGAGGATCGGACCGCCTTCGATCCCGCTGACATGCTGGCCGCATTGGACGACTTCCAGCGCAGGCATCTCCCTGACTCGCTCGACGCTGCGGACCACATCAATCGAAGCTGCGATCGTTCCAATCCCGCCTTGAGTCGTGCTCTCTCGTGGATCCAGACCTGGCTGCGCCGCTTTGAGCGCGAACGAATCTGGGAAGTTCTCCCCGAATTCCTCGGCCACCTCTACGCCGAGGCCGAATTCGATCCCGCCGACTCCTTCGACCAAGCCTTCGCCTCCACTACCCGACTCCTGCACGACATCCTCGACAGCTTCGAAGCCGGCCTCCTCAGGGATCTCGAGTGCGCCGCCTCCTTTCCCAACCGGCTGCGCTTCCTGCTGCACCTCCTTGAACAGGAATCAATCTACCAGGAGCGAAAACCGGAGGCCCTCGACCTGCAGGGCTGGCTCGAACTGCCCTGGGAGGACGCTTCCCATCTCGTGGTTGCCGGACTGAATGACGGGTTCGTCCCGGAATCCCTGAAGGGGCACGCCTACCTCCCGGACGGGGCCCGCCGCTTCCTCGGCCTTCGTCACAATGAAACCCGGCACGCCCGCGACGCCTACATTCTGAGCTCACTCCTGGCCTGTCGGAGCAACCAGGACAGAAAGATCGATCTCCTCTTCGGGCGGCGCAGCGGAAGCGGGGATCCGCTCCGGCCCTCCCGCCTCCTCTTTGCCTGTCCCCCCGAAGAACTTGCCGGCCGGGTCCAGGCCTTCTTCCAGGAAGAACCCAAACCCCGGGAAGCACCCCCCTGGTCGCTCACCTGGCAGCTGACCCCGCCCCTACCAGACGATTCCATGCGCATCTTCGCGCGCCTCCCTGTCACTGGCTTCCGGGATTACCTGAGTTGTCCCTTTCGCTTTTACCTGCGGCGGGGCCTCGGCATGGAGCTGGACGAGGGGCCCCCGGTTGAACTGGATGCCCGCGACTTCGGCACCCTCTGTCACCAAGTGGTGGAAGAATTCGCCGCCCACGCCATTCGCGACAGCGATCATCACGAGGAGATCGCGGAGTTCTTCCAGGATACCCTTGATACCATCGTAACCCGCAAATACGGCGAAGACCTGCCCGTTCCCATCCTCGTCCAGCGCGAGAGCGCCCGCCAGCGCCTCAAATGGTGGGCCTCCATCGAGGCCGACCAGCGGAAGCAGGGATGGCAGATCCTGGATTACGAAAGTGACCTCGATTCCGAGGACGCTCCCTGGATCGTCAATGGCATTCGCATCACGGGAAAAATAGACCGTATTGAACGGCAATCGTCCGACGAATCGTTGCGCGTTCTCGACTTCAAGACCGGGAAACTCAAGAAACCCCGCAGCGCGCATCTGCGCAACCTGCGCAGCCACGAGAACCCCTCGCAGCTGGCGCCCTGGATAATGGTCCCCGAGGGAAAACGAATGCAGCGCTGGATAGATCTGCAACTCCCCCTCTACCTCCTTGCTCTCCGTGCCAGGGGCTGCCAGGAATCGGTGGTGGCCGGCTACGCCACCCTCGGCCGGGCCAAGTCCGAGGTCGCTCTCGAACTGTGGGAGGATCTCGACGGGACTCTCCTGGCTGCCGCCATGAAATGTGCGGAGGGTGTGATCGACTCCATTACCGCCCGCCGGTTCTGGCCGCCCGCCGAACGCATGGACTGGGATGATTTCGAAACCAT
>DMYM01000015.1:0-4021 GCA_003483645.1 Verrucomicrobiales bacterium | reverse complement strand
TTTCGAAACCATTCTCCTCGGGGATCCCGGACGGGCGATTGATCCGGTCAACCTCATCCAACCGCAGAACGCCATCCTGCCGTGACCTCCCCGCTCCAGAACGAACGAATCCTCGCTTCGGCGGGCTCCGGGAAAACCTGGCAGCTCACCAATCGCTACCTTGCGATCATGGGACAGGCCCTCCTCGCAAAGGAGGAGATCCGGCCCGAGCGCATCGTGGCGGTTACCTTCACCCGCAAGGCGGCCGGGGAATTCTTCGAATCCATCCTCGGGAAGCTCGCCTCCGCCGCCCTCGACGAAAAAGCTCGGGCTGACCTGGCCCAGGATCCTGCCGATCCCTCCTATCCCATCCTCTCTCAGCTGGGACGGGAGGACTACGTTCATCTCCTTTCCGTCTTCCTGAAGTGCATGCCCTCACTCTTTCTCGGCACCCTCGACAGCTTTTTCTCCAACATCCTGCGCAGCTTCCCCGCTGAGTTCGGACTGAGCAGCCAGTTCGACATCCTCGACGAGCACGCCGCCGATCTCGCCCGGCACGATGTCTACCGCGAAGTTTTTCGCAGCCGGCACGATCAGCATCGCAGTGAGTTCCTTGAAGCCTTCAAACGCGCCACTTTCGGCCAGGAGGAAGCCCGGGTGATCAATCAACTCGACCGTTTCGTCTCCCGGCACCACGGGATCTTCCTGCATGCTGCCGATCGCGCTCTCTGGGGAAATCCCGCCGCCATCTGGCCCCGGGGTTGCCCCTGGACCGGCACCTCTGGCAGCCATGAGGACGACTTCGCCAGCCTCTTTGAAATCCTCGAGGACCAGGAGCTATCCGAGAAGCAGTGGGACTACTGGCGCGAATTTCGCGACCAGACCCTCATCCACAGTCCGGGCAACCCTCTGCCACAGCGCGTGGTGTTCTTTCTTGAGAAGTTTCTCGATCCCGGGAACTGGTCCGCCATCCAGGCGGGGGAATCCTCCTTCAAGGTCGGTCACCGTCTCCAGCACTTCAGGGACGATGCCTGTGAAATCATTCATCGCCTCATCACCCGCCTCATTTCCCACGAGATTGCCGTCCACCTCAAACGCACACAGGGTGTCTGGCACGTGCTCAACCAGTACGAAAGGAACTACTCCTCCCTCGTCCGCCGCCGTGGACAACTCACCTTCAGCGACCTGGAGATCATCCTGTCCGGCCGCGACCTCCATGCCCAGTCCTCACCCATCCTCAGCCAGAAACCCGACGAACTTGAACGCCTCCGGATTGACTACCGTCTTGATGGCCGTTTCGACCACTGGCTCCTCGACGAGTTTCAGGATACCAGCCACCTGCAATGGTCTATCATAGAGCCACTCATCGACGAGGTGGTACAGGACGTCTCCCAGCACCGCTCGCTCTTCCAGGTAGGTGACGTCAAGCAGGCCATCTACGGCTGGCGGGGCGGCGACACCCGGCTTTTTGATGACATCCATGAACGCTATGGAGGAACAGAAGATGATCCGCGCTCCCTCCGCTCCCGGTCCCTCGACGTTTCCTGGCGCTCCGGTGGGGATGTCATCCACATGGTCAACAGCGTCTTCAGCAACACCCCCGCCCTCGAGGCCCTGCAGATGCCCCACAAAACCATCTCACGCTGGGAGTGGAATCCGCACGAAGTGGCTCCGCCGAACAAAGACCTCCCCGGATACGCCGCCTTCTATGAGCCCATTCCAGGAGAGGGAAATACCGTCAAACGGGAGGACTGCTTTGCCCTGACCCTCGAATTGCTGGAGGAGATCCAACCCATTGCCCGCGGCCTGAGCTGCGCCATCCTGGTGCAGGACAACCGGACCGGCCGCGAGATCGTCGACTACCTGCGAGCTCACACCCGCAGCGAAATCCCGGTGGCCAGTGAGGCTGAAATCAGCCCTGCCCTCGACAACCCGGTCACCCAGGCTCTCCTCAGTCTCATCCGGGTCGCCGCCCACCCGGCAAACCGTTATGCCTGGCGGCACCTGACCTTCAGCCCACTCGCGACCCTCCTTCCCCCCACACCGGCCGGACTATCGGCCGAAGTTCTCGCCTCCCTGCACCACCGCGGCTACGAGCACACCCTGCGCGACTGGACCGACCGCTTCGAAAGCGCCGGGATTGCCCTCGACAATTTCGCTGAACACCGCATCGCCGAACTGGCCCTCGCGGCCCGCTTGTTCGACCAGACCGGCAACGGTGGTCCGGATCAGTTTCTCCGCTTTGCGGAGAACTACACTGTGCGGGGAGTCACCACCAGCGCCGCAGTGCAGGTCATGACCATCCACAAGGCAAAGGGCCTCACCTTCGATACCGTCCTCCTGCCCAGCCTCGATGGAGACTCCCTCTCCATCCCGCGCAGGGACAGCGGGCACATCGCGGTCCACCGCAACCGTGACACACGCAATCCGGAGTGGGTCTTTGACATTCCGCGCCGCATCATCTCCGATACCGATCCCGTCCTCCACGATTACTGGCAGGACCAGGAGGCCGAAGCCGCCTACGAACAACTCTGCAAATTCTACGTTGGCCTCACCCGCGCCCGACAGGCCAACTATCTCATTGCCCCAAGCCTTCCCACCCGAAGCAAGAAGCGCAACTTCATCCGCCTCCTGCACGAAACCATCGCACAGGACAATCCGCCCACCGTGGAGATCGGCCAGGCCCGGGCCCTCACCCTCTACGAATCCTCCGGGGATACCGCTAACCCGAAGTGGTTCGAGGGCTACAGGTGCGAGCAGCCACCCGAACCACCCGGGGATGAAGAAAGCGCCCCTTCCGGCCTGGAGCCCCGCGAGCATCCGCGCCGCCACATTCCTTCCGCTCCCGGATCCGGCAATCTGGGCGGCGGCAGTCTCTTCTCCCGCGAGAGCCATCGTGCCCGCAACCACGGCACCATTGTGCACGCTCTTCTGGAGGATATCGAGTGGCTGGACGATCTTGACCCGCCCGGGGATGTTCCCTGCTGGGAGGAGCACCGCCATCGTGCGCCACACCTCTTCGAGGCCGCCCGCGAGGAAGTGAGGCGCAGCCTCGCCGACCCCTCCTTCCAGACGGCCCTGAGCCGGCCACGGTTCCGGAAAAACGAGACCATCGAATGCTGGCGCGAACGGCACTACGAACTGCTCCGGAAAGGCAACTGGATCTCGGGCATCTTTGATCGTGTCCACGTGAGCTACGGCTCCGATGGCATGCCGCTCCGCGCCACCATCCTTGATTTCAAAACCGACCGGATGGAGACCGAATCCGACGCCGCTGACGCCGCCAAACACTATCGACCGCAACTCGAGAGCTATCGTGAAGCCATCACGCAGCTTCTCGGACTTCCAACTGCGCGTATCACCACCCTCCTCCTCTTCACCAAGCTCCCCCTTGTCATGGAGCTCAACCCTTAACTGCCGGTCCCCGCATCACTACTGTCGAAACCGGACGGCTTTTCCGCGTGCTCCAATCCCCCCGCCCCATCACGCCCACCGACGTCGGCATCCACTACGACCGGCTGGACTGGTTCTACCGCTCCTTCTGGGGTGAACACCTCCATCACGGCGTCTGGGAGGCCGGGGACGACCATTCCGTGGAAGAGGGCACGACCCGCCTCCTCGAACTCCTTCTTGCTCCTCTCGAACCCGGACCCGGCAGCCGGATCATCGACATCGGCTGCGGCTATGGGGCCGATGCCCGTCGGATCGCGGAGAAAAGCGGCGCTTCTGTCACCGGCCTCACCATCTCCCGCTCCCAGGCGGAAAGGGCCCGGCGGGAACCGGCTCCGGGCCGCGGAACAGTGCGGATTGAACAGGGCGACTGGCTCCACAACGACTTCCCTGACAACAGCTTCGATGCCGGCCTGGCCATCGAGTCGCTCGCCCATATGCCGGACAAGGAGGCGTTTTTCAGCGAACTGCACCGCGTTCTGGTACCGGGTGGGCGAACCGCCCTCGCCTGCTGGACCGTCACTCCGAATCCCACCGCTCTCGAGCACCTGCTTCTCAGGCACCTCTGCCTGGAGGGAACCCTTCCATCCCT
>DMYM01000372.1 GCA_003483645.1 Verrucomicrobiales bacterium | reverse complement strand
GGCGGCGTAGCTTGGGGCGGCCAGGACAGGAGTGAGATGCCGGAAGCGGATCGCTTCACTCTTGGACTCGAGCATGGCCAATCCGTCAAAGGCGGTCATGCCGTGTTTGATGGTGACTTTCCATTTTGAGCGGTTGGGAAAGTCGCCCTTGATGGAGATCAGGCTACGGCCGGCCTCCAGTTCCATGTTGGCGGGAATCGGCTCGATCTGGATGAACCGGGCGAGGTCAGAGACCTTGACGTCCTCGGGGAGCTTCTTGGAGAGCCCGATGCTGATATAGGGTCTGGCATCGACGCGGGTGACGGCCTGGATGGAAGCGACCTCGAACTTGGTCACCGAGCCGATCCAGCGCTCAATGGCTTTCACGGTGGATGTCCCGGTGGACTTGTTCGGGATCCCGCGTTCAAGCACCAGCTTCCAGCTTTCGCCCACCGGCAGGGGGTGAACCGGGGAGACGGTGATGGCGACAGGAATTTCGGTTTCCGGGTCCAGGTTGGTGATATCCGGCACCTTCCAGGACTGGAAACTTTGCTCCCAGGTGGGACCGAGGGCCCCCCCCTTTGCGTCCCGGTAGATGCCCTGGCGGACCGTAGCGGCCACGGTAGTGCCCTTCTTGTCGACGAAGTGCAGCTTGCCGGTGACCGCGGCAGGATCAATGGCGTCGTTGAACCGCAGGAAGTAATCGGGTTGTCGCGTATTGCCGCGCCAGTAGCCGGTCTGGTAGTGGAAGGGAGCGGTCCGGACGGTCCGCAGGCTGGTTTCCGGGATGGCGGTTCCATCAAGGTGCTTGAAGCCGGAGGGCAGGGAGAATCGATAGGTGGTGGCGATGGCCGGAATGCCCTTGCGCTCGAAGAGGGCCACGTTGGGTTCGATCCATTTCAAGTCGCCCGCCAGGGGAGGATCAATCTTCATCATGGCGTTGGGCCCGGTGGTGCCCACCTGGTCATCAGCCACCATCGCCTTTCCGAAACTGAGCTTGAGGGTGGTGGTGGGAGTGAGGGTGGAGGTGCTGAGGTGGAGGGCCGGTTCCGCGGGAAGTGGAGCAGTGGTGAGGGCCAGAAGGGCGGAGAGAGGGAGCAGCTTCTTCATGTTGTTGCTGAGTTCTGTTCGATTTGAGCGAGCAATAACACCTCGCTGGTGCCAAGAGGAGATTGCTTTTCGCTTTCTGCGGGTTACGAGTTACGATCTAAATGCTATTTTTATAGCGGATCGGTTGCGATCTTTTGTGTAGAAAATTGACCCCGCCCTCATGGCGGCGGGAAGGTTCTCTGAATCTGGCGCCGGGCAGGCGGGTGGAATGCATGTGAATTGATTGTTGGGGGGCGGGTTTTGGCTCCGGGGCGTCCCCGGTTTTTTTTTCAGTGCGATCCTGCCTAGTCGCAGTAAAAGGGCAGGACGACAGCTGAATCTGTCGTTTGCCTGCCAGATGATCCGCCCTGCTTTCCCATTCCTCCTCGCGTTGTGCTGCAGCCTGCCCCTCCTCGCCCCGGGCCAGGCGGGCAAGCCCGGAAATCCCACCTTTGCTCATGGTCCCGACTCAAAGCGCCAGGATGGCGTGCCCCGGGGCAAGGTTACTCGTCACGAGTGGAAGAGCAGAATCCTCCAGGGGACGCTGCGGCAGTGGTATCTTTACGTGCCCGCCCAGTATGACGGGAGCAAGGCGGCCGCGGTGATGGTCTTCCAGGATGGCCATGCCTACGTGGACGAGGCGGGTGACATCCGCGTGCCGATCGTCTTTGATAATCTGATCCACAAGGGCGAGATGCCGGTCACGATCGGGATCTTTCTCAATCCGGGGCTCTTTACCGACAAGCTCGACGGGCGGCAGGGGTGGAAAGCCCCCCCGGGAGTAAAAAGAAACCGCAGCGTGGAATACGACTCGCTGAGCGCCGACTATGTGACCTTTCTCGAGAAGGAGATCCTTGCGGAGGTGGGGAAATCCCACAAGCTCACCGAGGATCCCGCCATGCGGGCGATCTGCGGGATGAGTTCGGGTGGAATCTGTGCCTTTACGGCCGCCTGGGAACGTCCCGATCTCTTTCGTAAGGTGGTCAGCCATATTGGAAGTTTTACCAACATCCGGGGGGGGCACGTCTATCCGGCCCTTATCCGCAAGACGGAGAACAAACCCCTGCGTGTCTTCCTGCAGGATGGTTCCACCGACTTGGACAATGCCCACGGCAACTGGTGGTTGGGCAATCTGCAGATGGAGAAGGCTCTCCAGTTCAGGAACTACGACCACAGGACGGTCTGGGGCGAGGGTAGCCACAACGGAAAGCACGGGGGTGCAATCTTCCCCGACACCATGCGGTGGCTCTGGGGGGACTGGAAGGGGACGGAGTAGGGTTCCGCCAGGTCAGCGCGGCAGTTCCACCCTGGAGTTCGCCTTGAGGGCGTGCCTGGGGAGAGGGTGCTTTTCCGTGAACACCTGCAGGGTCTGGTGGGACTCGATAATGACTTTCGATTCGTCCATCTTTGCTCCGTCCGCGGTTTTCCACCTGCTGCGGTCGAGTTTCAGGTGTCTGGCGAAGAAGTCGTACATGGGTTGCCGCTTGGACTCGCCGTAGTCGTGGTTCTCCTTGGGGAGGTGTGCATTTTCCACCAGGTTTCTCCTGCCGTAGAATTCGTAGATGCGCTGCACGAAGGGGAACTCGACCCTGGGCGTGTTGGCGGTCCAGTCGCCACCGCAGGAGATGAGCATCATGGGACGGGGGGCGCAGAGGGCCGCGATCTCGGTATTGTTGGTGATGTGATGGGGGCGCACGTGGATGGGCACGCCGCTCTCGCACCCGCAGCCGCCGTAGAAGTGGGCGGAGACCATGACGCATGGAGCGGCCGCCGCGATGCGATTATCGAGGGCGGTAAGCAGGAAGGTCTGGGTGCCGCCGCCGGAGGCGCCGGTGACGCCCACCCGATCGGGGTCGATTCCCGGGAGAGAGAGCATGAAGTCGACGGCCCGGATGCTGTTCCAGCACTGCAGGCGCAGGACCTGATCCCCGTGATTGTGATTCCAGCCCTGCTTGCGGGAATCAGAATAGCCGACCATGTCATAGGAGAAAACAGCAGCCCCCATGCGGGCAAGGGTGGCGCAGCGGTACTGCATTTCCGGTCGGAGGCGGCCTTCCTTGGTGTAGTTCGGATCCCGGGCGTGGCCGTGGGGGCAGAGGATGGCCGCCATACTCCCGGGCGGGTCGGAGGGCAGGTAGAGATTTCCGCAGAGGAAGAGGCCGGGGGCAGTTTCAAGGGCGACATTCTCGACGGTGTATCCAGGGTGGCTGCGCCTTGAGTGGCGAAGTGGATTGAGGGGTGTCCTGCGGGGGAGCGGATGCAGGCCGGCCCCTTTCAGGATGCCCTGCCGGACTGCAGTGCGACGTTGTTTCCACGCCTCAGGGTTGGAGATCTTCCTGGCGATGCGGTCCAGTTCGGCTTTCCCCTGCTCTGGTTTGAAATAACCGCCCTGGCGCAGGGAGGGCTTGTTTTCCGCCTGAGCGGGAGAGCAGAGAACAGAGGCGGCGAGCAAGGTGGCGAGCGGACGAGACATGCGGTCATTCTGGGGGGCAACGAATGAAGCGGAAGGGAAAAGGGGATGGGGCTGGCCGGATGATGGATCCCACCTCACGCATGCCCGGGGACCCTCAGCGGGATTGACTCTGTAGGACCTGTTGGCCGGGCTCCCCGGGACCGGGGGACCATTGAACGGAGGGGAGGTCCAGAAGCAGGGGAGGGGGAGGATGCCGAAGGTGGCTCGGGGCCACCGCATTTCCGTAGCTTAACCTGGGTGTCGAGGGAGAGAAAGAGGAGCTCCCTTTCTGATTAGGGTGCAAGGTATTCTGTATAAGTATTTTACCATGAAAAAGGAGTCGAACCGGGAAACTTCTTGTTGTTGAGACTCAGTATCGATAAAAAGTTCCAAGCCTTTGAGGTAACTGCAACTACCACCACCAGTTAAGGCGATTAACTCGATTAACTTAGAATGAGAGCCACTAAGATCCGGCGGGCCTCTGGGCCTCTTATCCTTGGCCTTGGAATCCTGGCATCTGCCGCGCAAGTGGCTGCGGAAGGGGAAGAGGCCATTGACGAAGCCTATAACAATGGCAGCACCAGCTATGGTGGTAACAACTGGTTTGAGGGCACCACCTTGGGTGGCTACGGCGAGTTGCACCTCAATCTGAACAGCGATAAGGACAACGCGATTGACTTCCACCGCTGGGTGCTTTTTTTGAATCACCGCTTCACCGACCGCATCACCTTCAACTCGGAATTAGAGCTTGAGCACTCTCTTGCGGGTGACGACCAGCCGGGCGAAGTAGAACTGGAACAGGCCTACATCGACATGGCCTTCGATGGTGGAATGCACCTGAAGGCCGGTCTCTTCCTTCTTCCCGTAGGAACTCTCAATGAGACCCATGAGCCGAACACCTTCTACGGGGTTGAGCGCAACCCGATTGAGAAGGCCATCATCCCGACCACCTGGTGGGAGGCCGGCTTGGCCCTGTCCAGGAGCACCGAGGGCGGTCTCTCCTGGGACCTCGCGGTGCACTCCGGTCTGAATATGGACCCCGCCAAACCCTTCGACATCCGTAGTGCCCGGCAGAAGGTTGCCAAGGCAACGGCTGAAGACGCCGCTGTCACGGCACGGGTTACCTACAGTGGGATCTCCGGGGTTACCGTTTCCGGCTTCGCCAACTATCAGTCTGATATCTCGCAGGGCGGTGGGGCCGATGCCTCGGCTCTGCTCCTTGGAGCGACAGCCGATGTCCAGATGGGCGCTTTCCGCCTGCGCGGACTGGGTGCAAGCTGGGATATTGATGGCACCGCCGCAGCCGCAGCCGGCAAGGAGGACCAATGGGGATACTACATCGAGCCTTCCTACAGCTTCGATTTCGGTAATGGCAAGATGGGGGCCTTTGCACGCTATAATGAATGGGACACTGGTGGCGGTGCGACCGATTCGGTTTCGGTCGGAATCAATTACTGGCCTGTCGATAATGTCGTCTTCAAGGGCGACTACACCGACGAGGACGGAAATGATTCCTTCAACCTCGGAGTGGGTTACAGCTTTTAATTGTTGATTACAGCGTGTTGCTACGCGTTCTAACACTCATAATCTTGGTCGCCGTCTCCCTTTCCGGGCAGGCGGCGACTACGGTTTATCAGAAGCCCTCTGATTTTATTCGCTTGGTTTGTGGAGGACAGATTCCACCAACCAAGATGCTGACCCTCACGGGGACTCACCAGAGCCGCATCAAGCGTCTGCTGGGGCATGCCTACCGGCCTTCACGGGTGCGCTACTGGACTTCCGGGAGTCGCATGGTGGTCATCCTGGATGAGATCGGGAAGACCCAGCCGATCACCATTGGTTTCGTGGTGATCGGCGACAAGGTTGAACAGGTCAAGCTCCTGATCTACCGGGAGACAATTGGAGCAGAGGTCCGGCGCACATCCTTTACGAACCAGTTCAAGGGTGCGACGCTGGGATCGAATGGAAAACTGAGCCGTCGCATCAACAACATCGCGGGGGCCACCTTGTCGGTTAGGGCCTTGACCGAACTGGGGCGGGTTGCTCTTTACCTTGAAGAGATTCGACCCAAGTGACTTGAGATGAGCGAGGAGCGGCCCAGGAAGAAGCGTCGGAAGTGGGGGCCGCGTCGATGGCATCGCTCGGTAGGCGCTGTTTTCGCGCTGCCTCTGCTCTGGCTCATGGTGTCCGGCCTGCTCCTGCAGCACCAGGATACGCTTGGTCTCGATCAGAGGATGGTGAAGTCCGCCTGGCTCCTGAAGCGTTACGACCAGATTCCTGACGCCGACCCGGTCGTGACCTCAGCCGGGCGTTTCATGATCGCCGGATGGGGTGGGATGCTTTTCGTGGACGACAGGATCCTGGAGGAAGGGGGCACATTGGTCGGGGCGGTGGCTCGACCGGGCGAACTGGTGATTGCAACCAGCAGTGAGATGTTTGTCTACGATGCGCAGGGAGAGTATCTGGACAGGCTCCGGGAGGAGTCTCTCCCGGCCGTGCCCATCGAAAGGATTGGCCTTGATGAGTCCCATCGGGTGCATCTTCAGACCAGTGCCGGGCATCATGTCCTGGGCCAGGACTTCCTCGATTTCGAGACCGTAGCCGGGGAGGGCGAGGTGGCATGGAATACGTTGGAGGTGGGGCGGGAGGAGAAGGCCTCCCTGCAGGAGGCACTGATGGAGAATGCCGGGTTTACCTGGTCGCGAGTGATCACGGATCTGCATAGTGGAAGCCTCCTGGGAAAGGTTGGACGCTTCCTCGTTGACCTGACCGGGTTTGCGGTGATCGTCCTTACGTTGCTGGGTATTCGCCTCCTCTTTAAACGAAGCTGAGAGAAAACGACATGAATCGACGACGTTCCCTTTCAATCCTGGCCGGGGCCAGCATGGCCTCCCTTGCAGGCAGCGGTTGCGGAGCACGCCGGGAGTTCGAGGTTACTCGATGGCGGGGGGTCCTGTTCAGCGCCGAGGTGGATCTGGCCGTGCATGACCTTCCTGCGGGGGAGGCGGAGGAACTGATCGCACGCTGTGTCTCAGAAATGCAGCGGCTGGAGGCTCTGTTTTCACTCTACCTCCCGGACTCGTCCCTGTGTCGGCTCAACCGCGAGGGGCGGCTGATGAATCCGCCCGCCGAGCTGGTGGATCTGGTGAGAAAGTCGCTGGATGTTGCGGAACGGTCGGCAGGTGCCTTCGATCCCACCGTGCAACCTTACTGGAAGTGGCTGCGCGAGGCGGTAGAGACCGGGGGCGGGATTGATTCTGCTGAGCAGGCGCGCCATCTGGCCCGGGTCGATTACCGGCGGGTCCGCTGTTCGGAGGCGGAAGTGAGATTTGAGCAGAGCGGGATGGCGATGACCTTCAATGGCATCGCCCAAGGCTGGATCACGGACCGGGCCTGTGAAGTCCTGCGCGAGGCGGGGGCCCGGCATTGCCTGGTCAACCTTGGAGAATTCTATGCCCTGGGAGGGCAACCCTCCGGGCAGGATTGGCTGGTGGGTTTGCGTGGACTGGTGGGGGAGGAGGTGTCCCTGCGAAACCGCGCCCTGGCCGTCTCCTCGGGTTCGGGATTTTACTTTGGCACGGGAGCCGGCAAGAATCATATAATCGATCCGCGTAACGGAGACTGCGCGGAGGATCGACGGGTGGTGGCGGTAACGGCCCGGGAGGCCTGGCTCGCTGACGCGCTCTCCACGGCCTGTGCCGTACTGGGAGAAGCAGAGGCCCGGGCGTTGGTCGCGAAGTGGGAGGATGTGGAATTGGCTATTCACCGGGCTCCGGCCTGAAGGCCCAGGTCGCGAAAGGGAGGAGGGCGCGTCTTGACCCGGGGCATCTGCCGGGTAGGATGCGGGCATGCGGAATCTCTGTTACATTTGCTCGGCAGCTCTCATCATCCTTGGCTTGGTGGGCTATTTGGGATGGGAGGCCATCGGGGCCAGCAAACAGTCGGACACGGCCCTTATTCCTTCCGCGGTAGGAGTTCTCATGGTGATTGGGGGCCTGGTGGCCTTGAAGAAC
>DMYM01000064.1 GCA_003483645.1 Verrucomicrobiales bacterium | reverse complement strand
GCACGACGAGGTGACCTTGTTCTTGTAAGCCTCATGCACTTCCTTGAGTTTTTTCACCTCCGCTTCCAGGGCCGTTTTTTCGGCCCCTGCACTCATCGCCTTGATCTTGTCGTTGGAGATCCCGCCGGTGAGCTCATCGATCTTCCTGGCCCGGGTTAGCTGTTCCTCCAGTGCTTTCCGGGAGAGTCCGCTGCCTTCCTTGAATACCAGCTGGCTGAGCCTCTTGTCTCTCGCATCGTCTGAGTGATACAGGGTCGCAATGGTATGGGGGTTCGCGTGACCGACCGTGTTCGACTGACCCGCGAGGATGAAGATTTTCAGTTTCTCCCCGGCCACGACCGGGCTGGCGATCGGAAAGATCGAGGCGGCCATGGCCAACAGGACACCTTTCTTGATTGGATTGTTATTCATCAGTAATTCTCTTTCAGGCTGATGATTCGATTGGATCCCGGGTTTCGATAATCTTCAAGCAAGAGTTTGTCCGGAGATCTGTCGTCGGAGTGGATATGGCGTGGGGGCCGAAGGGTGCCAGGCGAGGATGATCTGAGGGGCTGCAGTGACGGGAAGCCTTTGGTATTGAGTTTGGCGGGACACCGGGGCAGGGTGCGCGCGCCCGCGTGCGCGGGTGGATCTAAGGTCATGAGCGCAGCAGGAAAACAGGTCTCCCTCTACGACACCACCTTGCGTGACGGGACGCAGGGGGAGGGATTCCAGTTGTCCGGTCTGGACAAGTTGCGCATTGCGCATCGTCTCGATGAGTTCGGGGTGGACTACATCGAAGGGGGATGGCCGGGTTCCAATCCGAAGGATGTGGAATTCTTCAAGGCGGCAGCCGGGGAGGAGTGGAAGCATGCCCGGATCGCGGCCTTCGGATCGACCCGTCGGCACGACTTCGCGGTGGAGGACGATCCCCAGGTGAAGCTTCTCATCGACGCCTGCACGCCGGTGATCACGATCTTCGGGAAGAGCTGGAAGCTCCACGTGACGGAGGTGCTCAAGACGATTCCGGAGGAGAACTTCGCCATGATCCGGGACACGGTCCGCTACCTGAAGGAGGCGGACCGGGAAGTGATCTATGACGCCGAGCATTTCTTCGACGGCTACAAGGATGACAGTGAGCACGCCCTGCAGACCCTGGAGGCCGCTGCTGAAGGAGGAGCGGAATGCCTTGTGCTCTGCGATACCAATGGTGGGACCATGCCCGACGAGGTCAAGGCGATCTGCACGGTGGTGAAGGAGCGGGTGCCGGGCGTGCCCTTCGGTATCCACACCCACGACGACTGCGGGGTGGGGGTCGCCAATGCCATCTCGGCAGTGGACGTGGGGGCGGTGCAGGTGCAGGGGACGATCAACGGTTACGGCGAACGTACCGGGAACTGCAACATGACCTCCCTCATCCCGATCCTGCAGCTCAAGCGCGGGATCGAGATGGTGGACGACCTGACCAAGTTGAAGGAGCTCTCCTACTTCGTGGACGAGGTCTCCAACAACTCCCATCACCATCGGGCGCCCTTCGTGGGTCGCACTGCCTTTTCCCACAAGGGTGGGATGCATGTGAATGCGGTGCAGAAGGTGGCTCACAGCTATGAGCACATCCGGCCCGAGGAAGTGGGCAACGCCCAGATCATTCTGGTCAGTGAACTCTCCGGGCAGTCCAACATTCTGATGAAGGCGGAGGAGATCGGCCTGCCGCTGGAGAAGGGCAGTGCGGAAGCGAAAGCGGTGCTGGTCAAGGTGAAGGAGCAGGAGAAGGGAGGCTATTCCTACGAAGCAGCCGGCGGTTCACTGGAGTTACTCATCCGCCGGGAGACCGGACAGTATGAGAAGCGCTGGATCCTGCGCGAGTATCACTGCAGTTTCCGCCAGTACCGGGACGGGCACAACCCGGTTTGCGAGGCCACCGTGAAGATGGAAGTCGCAGGGGTGCCGGAGCACACCGCAGCGGAAGGCCATGGGGTGGTGAATGCCCTGGACAAGGCCCTGCGCCAGGCCCTCATGCCGCACTTCCCCGCCATCGAGGGGGTCTCCCTCATCGATTACAAGGTGCGGATTGTGGATGGACATGCCGCCACCGCGGCCAAGACCCGGGTCCAGATCGTGCACACTGACGGAGAGTGCAGCTGGGGCACGGTTGGGGTTTCCGACAGTATCATCGAGGCCAGCTGGATCGCTCTCACCGAGGGCATCGATCTCTTCCTGCAGCGGAGAACGTAGAGTTTCTTGCCGGGTAGACATTGCGGCACGATCGGGTAGAAGGGGGTGTCATGAGATTCGTATTACTCGTTCTCCTTGCCGTTCCAGCCCTGGCCCTTGGAGACCATCACGGGAAGGGAACGTCCCTCTTCAACGGGAAGGACCTCACGGGGTGGAAAGTTCCCAAGGACAACATCTGGTGGTCGGTGGAGGATGGGACGATCGTGGCCAAGAGCGGACCCAGAAAGCGGGGCAGCAACCTTTGGACCGAGAAGGAATACACCGACTTCAACATGAGTTGTGAGTTCCGCTTTGATGGCAAGGGCGACTCGGGAGTGTTCCTGAGGGAAGGCGGCCACCAGATCCAGATCGGGATCTCCGGATCGCTCAAGCGCGACATGACGGCCTCCCCCTACATCTCAGGCAAGGGATACCCGGTGGAAGCCGAGGAGAAGAAAGGGGTCAAGGGAGTGAAGAACCTTCTCAAGATCGACGAGTGGAACAAGATGCGGATTGCAGCAGTGGGGCCGAAATACGATGTCTGGCTCAACGGGGTGCACGTGATGACTTATACCTCGGAGAACGCCAAGGCGAAGGGACCGCTCGGCCTGCAACTCCACGGCAACAAGGTGATGTCGATTGACTTTCGCAATCTCACCGTGAAAGAGATCACGAAGAAGAAGTAAGGCCAGGGAACGAAGTAGTCGCCGCCGGATTCGCTTGCCCTTCGCCGTTGCTTTTCCCCGTGATCGGTGCGATGGCCCCGCTCACATGCTGACCATTCGCAAGCTGACCATGGCCTACGGTGGGCGGACGCTCTTCGAGGAGGCTGATCTGACCATCAACTGGGGTGAGCGCGTTGCGTTGGTCGGCCCCAACGGGGCGGGCAAGTCGACCCTCTTCCAGATTGTCCTCGGCAACGAGGTGGCCAGTGCCGGGAGGGTGGAACGCGATGAGCATGCCCACGTCGGCTATCTCTCCCAGGAGGCTGGTGATCCGGGCGAAGACACCGTTCTGCAGATCGCGACTGCCATTACGCCCGAGATGCGTGAAGTGCAGCGGGTCATGCGCGAGCACGAAGCGGCAGGCACCCTCGATTCCGGGGAATATGCCGAAGCCCAGGACAAGTTCACCCTCATGAACGGGTTTCAACTCGAACCGAAGGGGCGCAAGATCCTGGCGGGACTGGGCTTCCGGCAGGAGGATTTCGATCGGCCAGCCAGCGAGATGTCGGGCGGCTGGGTCATGCGGGCCCACCTGGCGCAGATCCTCTGCCTTGAGCCCGACCTTCTCATGCTGGACGAACCCACCAACCACCTTGACCTGCTCGCCCTGCTCTGGTTCCAGCGCTACCTCAGCACCTATCCCGGCGCCATCCTGATGATCTCACACGACCGCGACTTCATGGATGCCATCGTGGAGGCCGTGGTTGAGATCGACGGGCAGAAGCTCATCGCATACCGGGGGGACTATACCAATTACCTGGAGGAGCGCGAAACGCGTCATGAGCAGAAACTCTCGGCCTGGCGCAACCAGAAAAAGGAGATCGACCGGATCCAGGAGTTCATTGACCGGTTTCGCTCGGTATCATCCAAGGCGTCGCAGGTGCAGAGCCGGGTGAAGCAATTGGAGAAGATGAAGACGCTGGAGAAGCCGAGAGCGCCTCGCAAGGTATTCAAGTTTCACTTCCCCAAGCCGCCTCGCAGCAACCAGAAGGTGATCGAACTTGAGGGTGTGAGCCAGGCCTATGGTGAGATGCGTATCTATGAGAGGCTCGATCTGGTGGTGGAGCGCGGCGACCGCATCGTCCTGGTGGGACCCAATGGAGGGGGCAAGTCGACTCTTCTCAAGATTCTGGCCGGGGTAGTGCCAATAGATGGAGGAGAGCTTACGGTGGGTTATGCCACCAGACTCGGTTACTACTCGCAGCATCGCTCCGAGTTGCTGGACAAGAGCAAGACGGTGCTGGAGGAGGTCTGTACCACTGGCGCGGGAATGCGGGAAGAGGACGCGCGGGGACTGCTGGGCTCCTTCCTGTTCCGCCGGGATGATGTGCACAAGAAGGTCAAGGTGCTTTCAGGCGGAGAGAAGAGTCGACTCAACCTGGTGAAGTTCCTGGTCGATCCGCCCAACCTTCTTCTCATGGATGAGCCCACCACCCACCTTGACCTCCTCTCGGTGGAGGCGCTCATCCAGGCTCTCAAACAGTTTGAAGGATCGCTCGTCTTCATTTCCCACGATGCCCACTTCATCCGCAAGCTGGCAGAGGCAACCTGGCACATCTCCGACGGGGAAGTGACCAAATACAGCGGGGGTTACGATTACTACCTGGAAAAATCGGGGTTGCTGGATGACGAGAAGGGTGCGGTGACGGCTTGACCGTGGTTGTCGCGGTGGGCGGCAGTCCGTCCCGGATACGGGAAGATTCCCGCCGGTGAAAACAGGCGGCTTTCCGCAGATCTCTGCCGATCATCTTCCCGCTTCGATGTCTATTTTGACCGGAGCTGAAATTTTCTTCCAGAAAAATGGAAATCGCTCCCTGGCTCCCCGATTGGAATCCCAATGCGGCACGGTCAAATCGCTTTTCTCATCCTCCTGAGTCTCGGGCCCGCGGGGGCTATCGTCATTGATGGCCCCTCACCGGAGGACGCTTCCCACCTCCCTCCAACGGCGGCGGTAGCCCGGATTCATACCCCGTTCGGCCTCACCGCCTCCGGCACCCTTCTGCCCGGTGGTCGCTACGTCCTCACTGCCGCTCACGTTGTTTCCCCTGTTCCGGAGGATCGCATTTCATACGGCCTCATCGAATTCCCATCCTGCGCAGGAAAACCCCGTTGCCGGTGGAAATCAGTATACCTTCATCCCAAGGCCGCCGACCACCGGCTCTCGCGAATCTGGGATGCCGCTCTCATCGAGCTCGACAGCCCGATTTCCCCGGACGTCATCGCTGGAGTTCCGCCCACGACAAA
>DMYM01000456.1 GCA_003483645.1 Verrucomicrobiales bacterium | reverse complement strand
GGAACTCTCGACTTTTCACAGGATGAGTTCATCGAATTCCTGAATGTCTCCGACGATTCCTTCGATCTCAGCGGCTATGAAATCCACGACGGGGTGGGCCTGCGGCATGTCTTCTCCGCGGGAACCCTTCTGGCGGCTGGACGTGCAATCGTGGTGTTCGGTGGCGGGACGCCTGCAGGATCCTTTGGCGGGTCCCTGGTCCAGACAGCCAGCACCGGTTTTCTCGGATTTAACAACAGTGGTGATACCATTGCCCTGAAAACCCCGGGCGGAGGCAGCAATCTCCTTGAGATGAGCTATGACGGTTCGGTTCTGGACCAGGCCATGTCACGGGACCCGGATGGCAGCGGTTCCCTTGTGGCTCATTCCTCCGCCAATGGAGCAGGGGGGACGCTCTTCTCGCCGGGGACGCGCGTGGATGGAGGGGACTTCGACGGGGCGGTTCCGATCGGTGTCATTGATATAACCAGCTTTGATGTCGATGTAAGCACGCAGGAAATCACCCTTGAGGTCTCAGGGATGACGCCGGGCGCGACCTACTGTTTCGACGTGAGCCTCGATCTGGGCCGGACAAACCCCTGGTTCCCCTTTGAAATTCTTACCACCGACACAGGAATTGAGGTCTCGCCGGGTATTCACCGCTTCGTGGTGCCTGACCTCTTCATTTTCCAGGAAAGTTCCCAGTATTACCGCATCCGGAAGCCCTAGATCCCAACCGGGGCGGTTTCAGCGGCCTTGAAAGAAGGGGATCCATCTCTCCCCGGGGCGCAGTCGGTCTCGTGTCTGGCGCTTGTGCGCTTGACCTCGCGACATTAGTTAAGAAATATTAAACATCACCGGCATGTCAGCGAGTTATACGGAGGAAGACATCAAGACCCTCAACTGGCGGGAGCATATCCGCCTCCGCCCGGGCATGTACATCGGAAAGCTCGGTGACGGCACGGTGCAGGATGATGGCATCTACCTCCTGCTGAAGGAAGTCGTCGACAATGCGGTAGATGAATTCGTGATGGGGTACGGCAGGGAGATCCGCATCGAGATTGACGATGAGGGACGGGCGGAAGTGCGCGACTACGGGCGGGGTATTCCCCTGGGCAAACTCATGGACTGCGCTGCCAAGATCAATACGGGCGCGAAGTACGACAGCGAGGCCTTCAAGAAAGCCGTTGGGCTCAACGGGGTGGGCATCAAGGCAGTCAACGCCTTGAGCGAATTCTTTGAAATCCAGGCGTGGCGGGAGGGAAAGACCAAGGCGATTGAGTTCAGCCGGGGTGAGGTTTGCGAGGAGATGAAGCGCCCCCGGGCAGCCTCCAAGACCAAGCCGGGAACCCGACTGGCCTTTGAAATCGACCGTGAGATCTTTCCGGCCAAAACAACGTTCAAATCTTCCATCGTGGAGCGCATGTGCCGCTACTACGCCTACCTCAACCCGGGCCTCACCCTGGTCTTCAACAAGCAGAAATTCCGTTCGAAAGATGGCCTGCTCGGGCTCCTCAAGGAGGAAATGGAGGGTCCGTCGCTCTACGAACCGATCAGTCTCTCGGGAAAAGATATTGATGTGGCCTTCGTGCACAAACCATCAAGCAGCGAGGACTACTATTCCTTCGTCAATGGTCAGCACACCACCCAGGGAGGCACTCACCTTGGCGCCTTCCGCGAAGCCATCGTGAAGGTTCTCCGCGAGTTCTATAACAAACAATACGATCCTGCCGATATCCGGGCCGGCCTGGAGGCGGCCGTTTCCCTTCGCATTGAGGAACCTGTCTTCGAGAGTCAGACCAAGACGAAACTGGGGAACTCCGCCATGAAACCGGATGGAGAGACCATCCGCACCTATGTAGGGAACTTTCTCCGCGAGCAACTCGACAATTACCTTCACAAGCATCCCGAGACTGCCGAGGCCATACAGAAACGTATCCTGGCCTCCGAGCGTGAGCGGAAGGAATTGAAGGGAGTCAAGAAGATGGCCCGGGAACGGGCCAGGCAGGCCAAGTTGCACAACAAGAAGCTCAGGGACTGCCGGGCCCACTGGAATACCAAGCACAAGAGGCGGAACAGCAGCACCGTCTTCATTACGGAGGGCGACAGCGCGAGTGGTTCGATCACCTCCTGCCGCGATGCCGAAACGCAGGCCGTCTTCTCCCTTCGGGGCAAGCCTCTCAATTCCTTCGGCCTGAGTCGCAAGATCGTCTATGAGAACGAGGAATTTGCCCTGCTGCAGGCGGCACTGGGCATCGAGGAGAACATCGAGAACCTACGTTACAACAAAGTGGTTCTCGCTACTGACGCGGACGTCGATGGGATGCACATCCGCCTCCTTCTCCTCACCTTCTTCCTGCAGTTTTTCCCCGAGCTTATTCGGGAGGGGCATCTCTACATTCTCCAGACGCCCCTCTTCCGTGTTCGCACCAAGAAGCAGACCGATTACTGCTTTGATGAGGAGGAGAAGGAGGCCGCTCTCCAATTGCTGGGGAAGAATTCGGAAATTACCCGGTTCAAAGGCCTGGGGGAAATCTCCTCGCACGAATTCAAGTTCATGATCGGATCTGATATGCGACTCGATCCGGTCCTCATGGAGGAGGGAAGGGGCCTCAGTGAGATGCTTTCCTTCTACATGGGCAAGAACACCCCCGACCGGCAGGACTATATCATCAACAACCTGCGGGAGGATGTAGACCGGGGAGACGGGGAATAGGGGAATGCGTGCGACGGGCACGCCCCTGGACCTGGGATGCCATTGCTCACTCGGGCTCCGTTTTCTGCCGCGATCGCCAGGGTGGCCCCCCAGGGAGAATGAAGTCGCGCCGAATTTCTTTCCCTTCAGCTTCCTCCGCGTCCCTGGGCAGAAGACAGGGGCAGGGAAAGATCAGGCAACGGGTTATGGGGAAATTCCCGCTAAAGCCCTGTCCCCAAGGTTTGGTGATCGCGGTCCTGCCGGGCAGATCCCCAGCGAAGCCCAGGGCCCGGTATAGGCAGTCTTAAAGACTGCCCTTCGGCACTTGCCTGAACGATTAGGACTTCTTAACTTTCTTGCAGAGCACTGATGAGCGACAAGGGCACGGAGCACGGAAGTCTGGGGGAGATGTACTCCGATTACTTCCTCGATTACGCCAGCTACGTGATCATGGAGCGGGCCGTGCCCCATCTCGGGGACGGCCTGAAACCGGTGCAGCGGCGGATTCTTCATGCCATGCGCCAGATCGAAGATGGCCGCTACAACAAGGTGGCCAACATCGTGGGTGACACGATGAAGTACCACCCGCACGGCAACGTCGCGATTGAGGATGCCCTGGTCGGGATCGGACAGAAGGATCTGCTGATCGACACGCAGGGAAACTGGGGAAATGTCCTTACCGGCGATCGTGCCGCCGCCGGTCGGTATATCGAGGCCCGCCTGACTCCCTTCGCCCTTGAAGTGGCTTTCAATCCGAAGACCACTGACTGGACCCGCAGCTATGACGGGCGAAACAAGGAACCCACCACCCTCCCCATGAAGTTTCCGCTTCTTCTCGCGCAGGGGGGGGAGGGGATTGCCGTCGGCCTCGCCTGCAAGATCCTTCCGCACAATTTCAACGAACTTATCGAGCAGTGCATCCGGGCCCTGCGCAAACAGAAGATTGAGATCGTGCCTGACTTCCCGACCGGGGGGCTCATGGACGCCAGCGATTACAACGACGGATTGCGAGGGGGACGGATCCGGGTGCGGGCCAAGATCGAGATCGTCAAGAGGAACCTGCTGCGCATCTTCGAGGTTCCCTGGGGGACCACCACTACCTCGCTCCAGGCCTCCATTGTCGGTGCCCAGGAAAAGGGAAAGATCAAGATTTCACGGATCGAGGATAACACGGCGGACGAGGCTGACATCCTTGTCCATCTCTCCGCGGGAAGCGCCCCGGAGTCGATTCGCGACGCCCTCTACGCCTTCACCGATTGCGAGATGAGCATCTCGCCAAACGCCTGTGTGATCGGGGATGGCAAACCTCAGTTCCTGGGGGTGAGCGAGATTCTCAAACGCTCCGCTTTCCAGACCAGGGATCTTCTCAAGCGGGAGCTTGAGATCCGGTTGGGCGAACTGGAGGAGAAGTGGCACTTCGGCTCGCTCGAGAAGATCTTTATCGGAAAGCGGATCTACCGCGACATTGAGGAGTGCGACACCTGGGAGGCGGTGATCGAGGCCATTGACAAGGGGCTCAAGCCATACAGGAAGCGCTTTCGGAGGGAGATTACGCGGGATGACATCGTCCGTCTCACCGAGATCAGGATCAAGCGCATCTCGAAGTACGACAGCTTTCGGGCCGACGAGGAAATAAAGGATCTGGAGGATGGGATCGCAGAGACCCAGAGGAATCTCAGCAATCTCACCCGCTACGCCATCAGGTATTACCAGAACCTTCAGAAGAAGTATGGCAAGGATCGTGAACCACGGACTGATGAAGGGGAATTTGAAAGAGTTGACCGCGCCCAGGTGGTAGCGGCCACCGAGACGCTCTACGTCGATGAAAAGAACGGATTCGCGGGACTGGGACTGAAGCGCGAGAAGGCCATCGAGAAGTGCTCACGACTCGATGATATCATTGCGATCTCACAGGACGCTAAGATGCGGGTGCTCAAGGTCTCGAACAAGGCCTTCGTGGGAAAACGCCCGGTCCACGTGGTTGTGTTCCGCAAGGGTGAGGAAAAGATTTATTCAATGATCTACCGCGATGGGCGGGAAGTTGCCGTCCTGGCCAAACGTTTTCGGATCGGGGGAGTGACCCGTGACAAGATCTATGAGCTGGGCAAGGGCACGGCAGGAACGCGGGTTTTCTACCTGGTGGTTCATGACTCGGAGGAGGAGAGTGCCTTGAATACGGTGCTCATACACCTGAAGCCCGCCTTGCGCCTCCGGAACGTGAGCCGTCTATTCCAGTTTGGTGAAATTGCGGTCAAGGGGCGCGGTGCCAAAGGGAATATCGTGACCAAACACGCGGTTGACCGGGTCGTGAAGCCTTCAAGGGAATAGGGAGGATTCGGTCTGCCATATCCTTGACAGTCCGCCGGCAAAGGATATGATGTTCTTATGAACAGCTTAACATGCTGGGTGCGTAAATGTTACCTCAAGATCCGCCTCAATCTGCTTAAACGTCGGATCCGAATCCTCAATCGGGCCTTTCACGCACCAAGAAGAAAAGCGCCCATGCAGCGATTACAGCTACCATTCAGAGGTTAGAAAACTCCCGCAAACACAGGGAATTTTGCCGATAAGGTCCCCGATTTTTATGCTGACGTCGGAAAGGTGGTTCGGTAGAACCATCGCCATCGCCTACGTCCCTCAGTTCGTGCGGCAACGCTCTCGTGATGTTGCCGGCCCGGTTATGTGCGCCTTGCTCATGGTGGGTGGCTTTGTTGCGGCCACTTCGCTGGTCTCGGCTGAACCATCCGAGATTGTTCAGCGCGAACTGAAGCGCAGGGCCCAAACCACCCAGCAGGCACAGGAAGCCCTCCTGGCCGGCGACAAGGCGTATCGCCTCGCGGACTATGCAACCGCCGTGGACGAATACACCAAGGCCTTCAACCTTTTCCCGGGAGGGGTCGGCACCGCCCACCTCAAGACCGCGGTAGCTGACCGCCTGGCCCAGGCCTCGGTGGAACGGGCTCGTGAACTGGCCCGGGTGGGCGACTACGGGAAGGCGGATGGACTCCTGGAGAACGTGCTGAAACCCGGTGTGGCACCGCATCATGCTCCTGCGGGGCAGATGCGTGAGCAGCTGAAAGATTCCATCAGGAACAACCCGGCTCTGACCCCGGCCCACGCCCGCAAGGTTGATGAAGTGCGCCGACTGCTTTACGAGGCCCGGGGTTTCGCGGAATTGGGGCAGTTCGATCGTGCCCTTGTGATTTATGACGCCGTCCTGCGGGTCGATCCCCACAACACCGCGGCCCGCCGGGGGATGGAAGCGATCCACCAGCACAAGAACAATTATGTCAATGCAGCCCGTGACGAGACGCGGGAGCAGATGCTCAAGGAGGTTGGGAGGGCTTGGGAGTCCCCGGCGGCGAAGAGCGTCAGCGAACTTGCCGATGGAGAGTTTGGGGGACTGAAGAGAGGAAACCTCCTGGGGGCCTCAGCCTCGGAGAAACTCGAATCCATCATCATCCCGGTGGTCGACATGGATCAGGTCCGGTTGGGGGAAGCGATCGACTTTCTACGCCAGCAGGCCGCCACTCTTGATCTGCAAGAGTTGGATCCCGAGCGCCGGGGCATTGCCTTTGTCATTCAGCTGGGGAATGCAGACGAGATTCGCACCCGCCAGATCGAGACCACCACCTTCAATCTCAAGCTGCGTAATGCCCCGATGCGCAAGGTGCTGGATTTCATCCTGCAGGCCACGCGGACCAAGGCGAGGGTCGATGAGCATGCGGTTGTGATCAGGCCGACGGGAGTGATCAGCGACGACCTGATCTTCCGGCAGTTCAAGATGCCTCCCGATTTCCTGAGCCGGGAGGACCTCGGAGAGGGAGGAGCCGGGGAGGACGCCGATCCTTTTGCAGGTGATGATGCTCCCAGGCGGGGCCTCGTGAAACGCCTCACGGCCCAGGAGTATCTCAAGCAAAAAGGCGTGGCCTTTCCCCCCGGAGCCACTGCGATCTACAGACCAGAATCATCGATGCTCTCCATCAAGAACACCGAGACCAACATGGCCTTGGTCGAGGCGATTGTGGATGCGCTTGTCGATGCTGAACCGGTGATGATCATCGTGGAGGCCCGGATCATCCGTTCCACCGAACATCGGCTTGAGGAACTGGGTTTCGATTGGCTCTTGGACGGCGCGCAGTCACTCACGGATGAACTCCTGCTCGACGGGGGAACGGTGGGCAATGGAACTCCGGTGGTGGCGCCTCCCTTCCGCCCCCTGAATGCCGGGAACCGCA